>JAEVZE010000031.1 GCA_023392395.1 Bacillota bacterium | reverse complement strand
GCGCAATATCTGTCGGAGAATGAGCGGAAGATCGTCATCGCGCCCGAGCGCTGGAAGACCTCGAACTCGTGCCGCGATATTTACCAGGAAAACTGGACGATTCTTCAGAATCGCAAGCCGTGACGCGGCCCCGGATGCGGGGCAGCCCCTGCTTTCCGGTCGGAGGCAGGCTATTCCCCGGCTAAACCTGAAATTCTCTTCCTCGCGTCTTCGGGCAGGCAGCCCGCAAGCGCCCTCTCCAGAAGATACGGCTGCCCGATACCCTGACGCAGCAAACATTCCTCGATCCGCGCCGCCTTTTCCTCTTTTCCTGGAATTAGCTGATACGCGACGAACCAGTCCTCCAGGGCGGCAAACGGAATGGGGACGCCTTCTATTTCCCGATGGGATGAGATGGACACCTCGTCAAAGACATAGTCGTATTGCCCGGCGGGATGGCGGATCGCAAATCCCGCCATCAGATCCACGCCCGTTTCGCCGATCATGAATCTTCTGAAAAACCGGGTCGCATATGTTTCAGATTGTCTGCAAGGCAGGGCTTCGCCCATCGCGCCGAGCAGGGCGGCGGCCTTTTCTCCGTCCGCGATGCCTGCCAGAATGTCGATGTCGTTTGGGCGCTCCACCAGCCCATAGGTTTGCAGCAATACGGAGCCTCCAACACCCCAGAGAACCCCGGAATCGTTCAGCACCTTGCCAATGCGGCTCAACGTTTCAAACACACATCGCACCTCCATCGAGAATACCGCCATTATATCACATTCGTCAGCCCCGTCAATTTCCGCTGTGTCGAGCGCAAGCGCGGTTTGGGGGCAAAACAGTTTGCCATCATGGTGGTGTGTTTGGTTCCATTTCTTTCTACATTCTGGTATAATGCACCTGTGGGATACAAAAGCGCAAGGGGGAATCAACCATGTGGAAGGAGTTCAAGGAGTTCGCGTTCAAGGGCAACGTGGTGGATCTGGCGGTCGGCGTGATGATCGGCGCGGCGTTCGGCAAGATCGTGACTTCGCTGGTCACGGATATCTTCACCCCGCTGCTCTCGCTCATCACCGGCAAGATCGACTTTTCGACGCTGGCGGTCAAATTTGGCGAAGGCGACGCCGCGGCATCCCTCAACTACGGCCTGTTCATTCAGGCGGTGATCGACTTTCTCCTGATGGCTGTGTGCATCTTCCTCTTCGTCAAGCTCATCTCAAAGTTCAGGAAGCCCGAACCGGTGGCGGCGAAGCCCGCGGCTCGCAAGTGCCCCTATTGCATGAGCGAGATCGATTCGGCCGCCACGCGCTGCCCGCATTGCACCTCGCAGCTGAGCGCATAATACGGTCAAAGCCGACGCGCAAGAACCCAGGACGTTGCGCTCGCGCGGCTTGCGCAAACGCTTTAACGGGAGTTTACGCAATCGTCGTTGACAAGCCCGCGGACGAACCCTATACTGGAAGCCGTGATAGATTGCTTCCAGAGATTTTGAGACGGGACGCAACGACAGGTTTCGTTGTTGACCGTCTTTTTCTCTGCAACTGGAAGCAAACGACCGTAAGGAGGATACCGCATGGAAACGAGACCCTACGTGTCCTGGGAACTGATGAACAGCTTTCTGATCGATGCGTTCAAGGGATACGGCGTGCCGGAAGCCGACGCCGCCATCTGCGCAGACGTCCTGCTGGAGAGCGACCGGCGCGGCATCGAAAGCCACGGCTGCAACCGCTTTAAGCCCATCTACATCGACCGCATCGTGGATGGCATCCAGAACCCCGTCACCAAGATCGACATCCTGAAGGAGACCGCCACCACCGCCGTCCTGGACGCCAACGACGGCATGGGCATGGTCGCCAGCCACAAGGCCATGGAGATGGCCATCGAGAAGGCGAAGAAATACGGCCTTGCGATGATCGCCGTACGCAATTCCACCCACTATGGCATCGCCGGCTACTGGGCGACGATGGCCACCAAGGCCGGCATGATCGGCATGACCGGCACCAACGCCCGCCCCTCCATCGCGCCGACCTTCGGCGTGGAGAACATGCTGGGCACCAACCCGCTCACCGTCGGCTTCCCGACCGATGAGGAATTCCCCTTCATGCTGGACTGCGCCACCTCGATTACCCAGCGCGGCAAGATCGAATACTATGCCCGCGTCGGCAAGGACACCCCCGCCGGCATGGTCATCGGCCGCGACGGCAGCGCCCAGACCGACTCCAAGCAGATTCTGAAGGACCTGAACACCGGCAACGCGGCGCTGGCTCCGCTGGGCGGCATCGGCGAAGAACTGGCCGGCTACAAGGGCTACGGCTACGCGACGGTGGTTGAAGTTCTCTCCGCGGCGCTTCAGGCGGGCAACTTCCTGAAGGCGCTCAACGGCTTGGACGAAAGCGGCAAGAAGCTGCCCTACCACCTGGGCCACTGGTTCCTGGTGATCGATCCCGAGGCGTTCATGGGCCTGGAATCCTTCAAGAAGACCTGCGGCGACATCCTGCGCGATCTGCGCGCCTCCACCAAGGCCCCCGGCGAGGAGCGCATCTACACCGCCGGCGAGAAGGAATACCTTGTGTGGCTGGAGCGCAAAGATAAGGGCGTGCCGGTCTCCGAGCCCGTCCAGAAGGAAATCCTGGCCATCCGCGACAAGCTGGGCCTCGCCTACAAGTTCCCCTTCGAAAAGTAATTTCGAAATAATAATACGAGGTGAATCACAATGGATTATGCAAAGGAATCCCTGCGCCTGCACGAGGAGTGGAAGGGCAAAATCGAGGTCGTCACCCGCGTCCCCACCGCCAGCAAGCAGGACCTGTCCTTGGCCTACACCCCGGGCGTCGCACAGCCCTGCCTGGAGATCCAGAAAGACGTCAACCTGAGCTATGAACTGACCCGCCGCTGGAACATGTGCGCGGTCGTCACCGACGGCACCGCGGTGCTGGGCCTGGGCGACATCGGCCCCGAGGCCGGCATGCCGGTCATGGAAGGCAAGTGCGTCCTGTTCAAGGCCTTCGGCGATGTCGACGCCTTCCCGCTGTGCATCAAGTCCAAGGAAGTGGACGACATCGTCAACACCGTGTACCTGCTGTCCGGCTCCTTCGGCGGTATCAACCTGGAAGACATCTCCGCGCCCCGCTGCTTCGAAATTGAGAAGAAGCTGAAGGAAAAGTGCGACATCCCGATCTTCCATGACGACCAGCACGGCACCGCCATCGTCACGCTGGCTGGCCTGGTCAACGGCCTGCGCGTGGTTGGCAAGAAGAAGGAAGACGTCAAGGTGGTCATCAACGGCGCGGGCGCCGCGGCCATCTCCATCACCAAGCTCCTGCTGTCCGACGGTTTCAAGACCGTCATCCTGTGCGACCGTAAGGGCGCCATCTACGCCGGCCGCACCGAGGGCATGAACGCCATCAAGGACGAAATGGCGCAGGTCACCAACCGCGAGATGGTCAAAGGCTCCCTGGCCGACGCGATGGTCGGCGCGGACGTGTTCATCGGCGTGTCTGCCCCCAAGATGGTCACCACCGAAATGGTCTCCAGCATGGCGAAAGACGCAATCGTCTTCGCCTGCGCGAACCCGTCGCCGGAGATCTTCCCCGACGAGGCCAAGGCGGGCGGCGCGGCCGTCATCGCCACGGGCCGCAGCGACTTCCCCAACCAGATCAACAACGTCCTGGCCTTCCCGGGC
>JAEVZE010000455.1 GCA_023392395.1 Bacillota bacterium | reverse complement strand
CAAAGAGCTTGTAAAAGATGACCGGCTCGAAGGCGTTCAACTCCAGCTGTCCGGCTTCCGCGGCCAGTGTGATGGTCATGTCGTTGCCGATCACATTGAACGCGATCTGATTGACCACCTCCGGAATGACCGGGTTGACCTTGCCGGGCATGATGGAGGAGCCGTTCTGGCGGGCGGGCAGCGTGATCTCGCCAAGCCCCGCGCGCGGGCCGGAGGCCATGAGCCGAAGGTCATTTGAGATCTTGTTCAGGTTGACCGCGCAGGATTTGAGCGCGCCGGAGACCACCGTGTAGCAGTCCAGGTTCTGCGTGCCGTCGATTAGGTCCTCCGCCTGGCGGAAGCGTTCGCCGCTCAGGCGGGCTACGGCGTCCACGATGCCTTCAAGAAATTCCGGGCTGGCGTTCAGGCCGGTGCCCACGGCGGTGCCGCCCAGGTTGAGCGCGCGCAGTTCCTCCGCCGCCGTCCCGATTCTGCGGATGTCCCGGCCAATGGCGGCCGCGTAGGCGCGAAACTCCTGGCCGAGCCGGATCGGAACGGCGTCCTGAAGCTGGGTTCGGCCCATCTTGACGACGCCGTCAAAGCGGATCGCCTTCTCCTCCAGCGCGTTTTGCAGCGCCACGAGCGCGGCCAGCAGCGGCTTCAGAAGCCTGATAACGGCCAGCTTGCCCGCGGAGGGGTAGACGTCGTTGGTGGACTGGGCGCAGTTGACGTGGTCATTGGGGTGCACGATCGTATAGTCGCCCTTCGCGCCGCCCAGGAGCTCGATGGCGCGGTTGGCCACGACCTCGTTCATGTTCATGTTGGCGGAAGTGCCCGCGCCCCCCTGCATCGGATCGACCGGGAACTGGCCGTTCAACTCCCCGCTCATTACTTCGTCGCACGCGGAAACGATCGCGTCCGCGATTCGGGGCGGCAGCGCGCCCGCCTCCAGGTTCACAAGCGCCGCCGCCTTTTTGATGAGCGCGAGACTTCGGATCATCTCCGGGTGCAGCCTCTGGCCGGTAATGGGGAAGTTCTCCATCGCACGGACGGTGTGCACGCCGTAATAGGCCCCGGCAGGCACCTTCATCTCCCCCACCAAATCCCGCTCCACCCGGAAAGCCTCGTCGCTGGTAACCATTGAAATTCCTCCCCGGACACCGGATTTCTACCATCAAATTCCCTCCGGCCCTTGAAAAGAGTATAGAACCGTGCTATCCTATCGTCAAATACTTATATTGTAATCCATAGTATAGATAAAAAGCTATGTCAGGCGGCGATGGCATGTTTCACGAACTTCGATACGTCTACGAGGTCTACAAGGAGCGCAGTTTTTCAAAGGCCGCGCAAAAGCTCTACATCTCCCAGCCCTCGCTCAGCGCGATGGTCAAGCGGGCGGAGCAGCGCCTGGGCGGACCAATTTTTGACCGCAGCACTTCGCCCATCGGCCTTACGGCCATCGGTCGGGAGTACATTCTGGCGGCTGAGCGGATGATGGAGATCGAGGAAGGTTTCCAGCGGTATTTGAGCGATGCGGGCCAGTGCCTGACGGGCAGCATCGCTCTGGGCGGCACGACGCTCTTCACCTCCTACATCCTGCCGCCGCTGATCTCCCGGTTTTCGGCCAAGTATCCGGCGGTGGAAATCCGCATCCACGAAACGCACACGCTGGCCCTGCAGCGGGAACTGGCGGAGGGTGACCTGGACCTGATCGTGGAAAACTGCGAGTTCGACCCCGGCGTCTATGCCTGGGAGCCGCTTCGGGGCGAGCGGCTGCTTTTGATGGTCCCGGCGGGCAGCGCGGCAAACGTTCCCGCCGCCGCGTATCGGCTAAGCGCCCGGGACGTGCGCGAAGGCCAGCATGTACAGGACGCCGTGCCCGAAGTTCCGCTGGAGATGTTTTGCGAAGAGCCGTTCCTCCTCCTCAAGGAGGGCAACGACACGCGCACCCGCGCCGACAAGCTGATCGCCTCCGCGCACTTCCGCCCCAAGACAAAGCTTCTGCTCGATCAGCAGATCACCGCGTACAACCTGGCGCTGTACGGAATGGGCGCGACCTTCGTCAGCGACACGTTGGTCAAAAGCGTTCCGCCCGCCTCCGGCGTCTGGTTTTACAAGCTCCCGGGCGAGCTTTCGCGGAGGGAACTCCGCTTTTACTACAAAAAATCCCGCTATCTGACGAACGTCGTGCGAGAATTCATGAAAACCGTGCGGGATGTGTCGCAAAGCGAGGGCTAGTCCCGCTCCTGTTCCGATTCCGTCTGCGAAAAGAGGCCCGCCGCACCGGGGAGGTGCTGCGAGCCCCTTTTTGTTTACGCCAGGTGCAGAAATTCGTGTCGATTTATTTGAGGAATAGCTCTATGACCGGCACCGGCGTTTCCGGCTTGACCAGCGGCAGCTCGATGACGAGCAGGTCTTCGGATACCGCCGCGCCCTCGCTGAAGTGGTCCACCTTGCCCTCGGTGAATTTGAGCTCGCTTGCGTCGTGCAAGAACTGCGCGTATTCCACTTTGCCCGCGAAGCCCTTGAGCTGCAGGTGGGCGAAGGGGTAGGCAAACAGGTGCACGTACAGCCGCTTGCCATCCTCCGACTGGGTGAGGCGGCAGTCGGCGGGGGCGATGAACTCCGGCTCGGCCATGGTGCAGCCGTAGATGGAGCGGCCGTTTCCGCGCATCCAGTCCCGGTAGACGTTGAGCGCGTCGCAGGCGCGGCTGTCCAGGTATCCCCGGGCGGTGGGACCCACGTTCATCAAAAGGTTTCCGCCCAGCGCCACGGTGCCCACCAGCATGCGGATCAGCATCTCCGGGGATTTCCAGGTGGTTTCGTCCCGGTGGTAGCCCCAGGAGCCGGAGAAGGTCTGGCAGGCCTCCCAGGTGACCAGCTCGCCCGTCTCCTTGTGGCGGAGCCATTCCAGCGGCTGGTACTGCTCGGGCGTCCACAGATCCTGCTCCAGTTCGGTACGGTTGTCGATGATGATGTGCGGCTGCAGCGACCGCGCGGTTTCGATCAGCTTCTCCGCCTCCCAGTCGTCCTTGCCCTTGCCCTTCATCCAGCTCTGTTCTCCCTGCCCGTTGTTCCAGGAGTAGGAGAAGTCGAACCACATGATGTCGATCTTGCCGTAGTTGGTCAATAGCTCGGTCACCTGGTCGCGCATGTACTGGGCGTACTTGCGCACGTCGCGGTTCTTGCTCTGCTCGAAGGCGTCCGGATCATCCCTGCGGGGGTGGAGAATGTCGATGGGGAAATCCGGGTGGTGCCAGTCGATCAGCGAATAGTAGAAGCCGACGCGGATGCCCTCCGCGCGGAAGGCGTCCACGTACTCGCGCACAAGGTCGCGCCCGGCGGGGGTATTGGTGCACTTGTAGTCGGTGTAGGCGCTGTCAAACATGCAGAAGCCTTCGTGGTGCTTGGTGGTGAGCACCGCATACTTCATCCCGGCTTCCCGGGCGCGCTTGGCCCAGTCCTTCGGGTCGTAGAGGTCGGGGTCGAAGTGCTTGAAGTACAGGTCGTAGTGGTCCTCCGGAATCTTTTCGCGGGTCTTGATCCATTCGTGCCGAGCGGGCATGGAATACAGGCCCCAATGGATGAACATGCCGAAGCGGTCCTGAGCAAACCAGCCGGTGTCGCCCGGCGTCTTGCGCGTAACATAACTGCTCATGGATTTTCCTCCCGTTTTTCATGTTGATTGGGCGCGCAGTCCAGGATGTTGATCAGCGCCCGGACGGAGCCCACAAAGTAGTTGGAGAACGCGAAGAGACCCTTCCCCTCTCCATCGATCGCCGCCGCGAAGGGTCTTCGGAGGTCGCCGCAGTGAAGCGCCCGGTGCCAGTCAAGAAGAGCGGCGGCATCGCGGGACACGAGGACCTCCGCGCCAGGGAAACCGTCCAGCAAAGCCCTGAGGCGGGGGTGGCTTGCATTCGCGGGTTCGTCCACGATCAGATGGACGGCGACGCCGCGCCGGACGAATTCCGCCTTACGCTCGGTCAATTCCACCAGGAAGTGCTCCGTGGGCTCCTCGCCCGGCGCCAGGAAGGCGACGAGCGCCCGGCTCCCCGGCATGGGCAGCGCTCTGGGCTTTCTGTCCGGCGCACTCGCGGAAAGTGGCGGCAGCGTTGCGCACAGGAGCTTTTCGCGGGTGCCGTCCGGCGGCGGCGTCACATGGATTTTGAGCGCCTCGCCCTCCCCCAGCGTCAGCGGGAGGATTGTCCCGTCCACGGTGCCGTCGATCTGCCGGGTCACGACGGTCAGGCGGTAATTGCCCGGTCGCAATTGGAGGGTCTTGCGGCCCTTCAGCGCCATGCCCTCGTAGTCCAGCGTCCAGTCCCTTCCGCCCTTGGCCCGGCTCAGCGTGAAGCGCTCAAAGTATGGAAGCTCCGCGTCTGTTGTCAGCGTCAGCGAAGCGCCCGCCGCCGCAGCGTCGGCAAGCAGCGGTACGAAGTTACCGTTTTCAAAGTACTCCTTCTCGCCGGTGGCGGGGTTCAGCCGAGCGGGAATGCCAGATGCGCGGCAGGCGGCGACGAACAATACGTCAAGGCCAGGAGCGTTCGTGAACCCGCGCGAAAGCGCCATGAGCGAGTCCGGGAACACCGCCGGGGGCGCGAGCTTGCGCACCTGAACGGCGTTCGACGCGAAGGCCCAGATCTCCTGCGGCGTTTTCAGCGCCGGCAGCGCGCCCTTCAGCGCACGGCGGACGGGCCAAAGTTCCTCATTCGCGACCCGGGGACACAGAAGGTATTTCTGCCAGACGGATTCCTCAAAATCGCCCTTCCAAGGCAGCGCATTTTCCAGCGCGTCCGAAAGCGTCGCCCGGTCGACGTCGTAGAAGTCCTTTTCCGACAGGCTGTCCAATAGCAGCTTTTTCTCGGCCTCCGGGTAGCGCTCGTCCGCCAGGAACGCCAGGATTTCCGGCGCGTTGCCGCCCGCTCGGTCGGCGTAAGGGTTTCCGGTTTTCCAGCCCGCAAGCCTCTCCTCCCGCAGGCGCGCCGCCCGCCGGAGTTTGTCCAGATGGGCGGTAAGCGCCGGGCCGGGCGCGGGTGCTGGCTGGATGCGCGTTTCCGCCGGGGGGATCAGGCGGAAATGCCGCGGTCCGGGTTCCAGCGCCACGGCGTCCTTCAGGTCCAGCGCGCACTCCTGCGATTGACGCGCGTCCAGCACCGTCCAGACCGACTTTTCGCCGTCCAGCGCGCGAACGCGCAAAGAACCCAGGCCGGTCAGAAGGTCCGCGCAGCCGTCCGGCCCGGTCAGCTTCTCGCAGATCGAGAAGAATTCCGCCATGTTGCACAGCTCAAACAACACTCGCACGTCGGAGCGGGGCGCGCCGCGGTCCGTGACACGCACGCGCACCAGCGCCGTCGGCGCGTAGGCCGCGGTGCGGTTGATGGTGAATTCCCGGCCATTGACCGCCTCCACCCGCTCGCCTACCAGCGGCATGCCGTATGCGCGGGTATGTACCAGCATCGCCCGGGACGCCGCGGAAGTGAACCAGCCGGAATCCAGCACCATCTCCGGCTCGCAGGCGCCCATGTAGCGCCATGCGCCGTCGATCCAGACCTCGATCCAGGCGTGGTTGTCGTCGCAGTGGGCCCAGCGGGGCACATAGCACTGCCGGGCGGGCAGGCCGACCGAGCGCATGGCGCTGACCGCCAGCGTCGATTCCTCGCCGCAACGGGCGGACCCGGCGCGCATCACCGTGAGCGGCGACGCGGTGCGGGCGCTGGTGGAGCGGTAGGTGGCCTGCTCGAAGCACCAGTGGTTGACGGCGAGCGCCGCCTCCCCCATCGAAAGGCCGACAAGCCGCGGCATCAGGAGCGCGGCGATCGCCTCGTGGTAGAAGGTCAGCCGCTCGTTGTTGACCCGGGGAAACAGCGTGTAAATCCGAAAAATGTCCTCCGGGAGCGACGCGCCCCAGGGGACAGATGCCCTTATGGTCAGCGCGTGGCGGGCGACCGCTTCCAGATAACCTTCATCCATCTGGGCCAGGTCGGCTTCGGGCAGCGCCGCCTTCAAATGGGCGATGGCCGCGTTCAGCGCGTCAAAGTCGTGGTTTGTCATGGCAGTTCCTTTGCTTCAAAGTGAAAGGCGGGACCGCCGAACGGGGGTGGTCCGGCGGCCCCGCGCGTTGAGGGGGATTCCTCGGAGTGTTGACAAGCCTCGTCGGCCTTCAATTCGCTCCCGGCGACCGGTGCGCCGGGAGCGTGTTTCCCAGTGCGTACACTGGTTATGGAAACAATTCCTTCGGTCAGAGAGCCGCCCGGAAATCCCGCAGGATTTCAGGCTCCCGCTGGCTTCTTCCATCGCGATGAAAAGCCGCCCGGCGGATTTTCATCGCCCTTACTTTTTGTACTGCGCGTCGTAGGCGGTCTGGTAGTAGTTGATCAGGTCTTTGAGGCCGTTGGCTTCCAGTTCGGCAATCCATGCGTCGTAATCGTTGTCCAGGGTCTTGGTGCCGTTGAAGAAGGCGAACATGCCCTGCTTGATGGAGTTGGAGAGGTTGGCCTTGATGACGGACATCGCGTTGTTCTCCGCGTCGGTGAACTTGAGCGGCGGCACGACCTTCGTGTTGTCGGCGAAGGGCTCGTAAGCCTTGGTGACCTGGTACAGGTAGGTCTCCAGGCCTTCGGTGCTCTTCAGGTCCACGTTGGGGTCGGAGGGCTCGCCCAGGCGGTACTTGGCGTCGCGATGGTCCATGCACATCTGCAGCACGCACTTGTTCTGGGGCTCGGTCTCCTGCCACGGCACCAGGAGCTTGTAGAACGCGGGTTCGCCGTTAATGCCCACCTGGCCCGGATCGGCGTTGGCCCAGTCCTGGCCGTACACGCCGTAGTAGCTGCGCATGGAGGATGCGTAGGAGTACATCAGGTCGCCGAGCTTAAAGGCAGCTTCCGGGTACTTCGTGTCGGCGGAGATGGCGAAGTAGTTGCCGGTGGTGGCGTCATAGGGGAAGGAGGTGACGTTCTGGTAGCCGTCCGGCCCCTTGAGCGGCAGGAGGTTGCCATACTGCTTGTACATGTCACTGCCCAGGTTGGTGAACAGGATGTATCCGCCGGCGGCGGCACCCAGGCGTCCGCTCTCGCCGATCTGGGTCAGGCCCGCCAGATCCTGGGTGTAGGAGCCCACGTAGTACAGGCCGTCCTTGGTCAGGTCCGCCATGTACTGAACGCCCTTCTTAAACTCGTCCTTGTAGAAGGGCACGGTCACCTTGCCGTCCTCAAGGTACAAACCGAAGGCGTCGGGCAGGCTGTTGGCGGTGGTGTCCAGGTCCAGGTTGTAGTAGGTGAAGGCGTTCATGACCAAGCGGTCGCCGTTGGTGAGCCAACCGTCCTGATAGTCGCCCGCGAAGGGGATCTCATCGGTGGCGTCGCCGTTGCCGTTGGCGTCCTGGTCGCGGAAGGCTTCCAGAACCTTGCGGAACTCATCCAGCGTGGTGGGCTTTTCCAGGCCCAGGTTCTTCAGCCACTGCTCGTTGATCCAGGCCTTGGTGGCCAGCTTGCAGTGGTAGCACTCGTTGACTTCCGGCAGGGAGTAGATGTTGCCATCCGGCTGGGTGTAACGGTCCTGGGTGCCGGGGTACTCCTCGAACACCTGCTTGGTGAACTTGCCGTACTTCTCGATCAGGTCATTGAGGGGCAGGAACATGCCCTCTTCCACGCCGTACTTGCTGACCATCGCGTCGGTCATGGTCCCGGCGGTCAGAAAGATGTCCGGGTATTCGCCGGAGGAGAGGATCAGGGAGAGCTTCTCGGCGCGGTTCTCATAGGGGATCAGTTCGAAGCTCAGGTCGACATTGGTGACTTCTTCCAGCCACTTGACGTAGGAGTTGGTCTCCCAGTCCTCGATGGAGGAGTGATCGACGACGGCGACGGTCAGCTTAATGTCGCCAAAGTTGTCGCAGAGCTTGTAGTCGGACAGATCCTCGTCGTGCTCCCACTCCGGCGCCCACGCAAAGGCGCTGGACGCGCAGCCCAGGACCAGAACCATGGCCACCAGGAAGCTCATCAGTCTACGAAATTTCCTCATGATACAATCCTCCTTCATGATGGTGTATCGCATGCGCCGATGGCGCGGGATACCATTTCCAGTTTTCGGTCAACCCAACCCTCAGGAGAGCGTCGAGAGGGCCAGAGCCCTTTCGACTTTGAAACAAATCCGGCGACCCGTGCGGCGGATTTGGCTTTCTCCCGAAAGCCGAGCTTGCCCGGCTGGCTGAGAAAGCGTTCCCGATCCGGTTTCCGCCCGAAAACGTCGTAAGCGTTTTAGGAAACCGCCCGTTCCCATGCGGATGAAAGATGCTATAGCAGATTTCATCCGCGCGCGGCAACTTGT
>JAEVZE010000449.1 GCA_023392395.1 Bacillota bacterium | reverse complement strand
CACTGAAGCTGACCCGCGCCACCTTCGACACGCTGGGCTACACGGTGTTTACGATCCTGGGCATGATCGTGATCTGCTCGCTGGTCGCCTACGAGTTCACGTTCTACCAGTTTCCGCTCAAGGGTTTTTTGTACGGCGCGATCCTGGGCAGCATGATGTTCCCATTGGTCCTGTATGTGATTCCGCTGTACCGCTTCGTGGTCACAATCGGCATATCGGATACGCTCCTGGGTGTCGCTGCGCCGCTCATGGTCTCCCCGCTCTCCGTGTTCATCCTGATGCAGTTTCTGGAGGATATGCCACTTTCGTTTGTCGAATCCGCGCGGATCGACGGCGCGGGGCACTTCAGAATCTTTGCGAGCATCGTGTTCCCGTTGCTCCGGAACGGCCTGATCACCGCGACGGTGCTGATGTTCCTGAACGTATGGGGCGCGTACCTTTGGCCCAGCCTCGCCACCGGCGCGTCCATCCAGCCGATGAGTGTGACCATCGCCAACATGCTCAGCCCCATGTTCTATACTGACCCGCGGGTCAAGATCGGTGCGATGCTGCTGTCGTCCATCCCGCCGCTTACGATTTATCTGTTCTTCCAGCGCTATGTCATCAATGGCATCGCGATGTCGGGCGTCAAAGGATAGCCGGGCGCTCTCCCTGATGATTCCGGACGATTCTTATATACTTTAGGAGGTCGCCATGTTAGAATACCGAGTGTCCAAGGAAGAGCTCGTCCGCTGGTGCAGAATTCCGGTCGACGAACTGAAGGATCATCCCGACAGCAAGGTCGATCTGCGCATGTACGATACGAAGGCCGAAACCTTTGAAAAAATCGGAAACATGATGGCCGACGAGGTGATTCAAAATAACCTGACGGGAAAGCCTACCCGGTGGGTTTTGTGCTCGGGCCCCAACGAACAGTACAAGACGTTCATCCGCCGCGTACACGAGGAAAAGATCAGCCTCAAAAATGTCTGGGCGTTCCAGATTGACGAGGCGTTGGATTGGCAGGGTCGCCACTACCCGGTGCTGCCGATCTCCGGGAGCTGCGAAGGTCGCATGAACAAGGTCTTCTACGATTTGATCGAAGAAGAACTGAACGTGCCGGTCTCCCAGCGCTTCTTCTGCCACCTGGAGAACATGGACGCTCTTGACGAAGCCATTGAAAAGCTGGGTGGGCTGGACACCGTCTACGCGGGCGTGGGATTCAAGGGCCTGATCGGCTGCAATGAGGCGCCGATGAACCCCTATTACCACATCTCGCTGGAGGACTACAGAAATTCCAAAACCCGCATCGTGTGCGTCAACCCCGACACGATGATCGCCTACAGCGAGCGCAGTTACGGTGGAAATCCCGACATGTGCAACCCCATGATGATCACGTTGGGCTTCAAGAGCCTTCTGACCGCGAGGCGGGCGGTCTACATGATCACCACCGGCACCTGGAAGCAGACGATTCTGCGCATCGCGATGTTCAGCGAGCCGACCACGGAGTACCCGGTCACGCTGTTCCAGGACACCACGCCCGAATGCGTGCTGTTCTGCGACCGCGCCACCGCCGATCACACGCTTTCGCACGATACCGGCAAGGCCGTCAACCGCTACAGCGTGCCCGGCCTGTTCCAATAACAACACAGGAGCCGAAAACCATGAGGACGAAAAAAGTTCTGGTTCTGAACAACATCGGCGGCGGCATAGGGGTCTTGGTCGAGCGGCTGCCGCTGGTCAACGAGACGGTCATGATGAAGGCGATGGAGCCGCCGGGAGAGGACATCGCCAAGGGCGGCAACGTGGCGGTCGCGCTGGCGCGGTTGGGCGTGGACGCGGCCATCATCGGCAAGATCGGAAAGGACGCCGCCGGCGACCGTGACTACAAGTGGATGGAGGGCGCAGGCGTCGACCTCAGCTTGCTGATTCGTTCCAGCGAGGTATCGACCGGACAGGGCATCGGCATCCTGGCTGACAACGGCGACGTGATGAACATCACCGGCGTCTCCAGTAGCCGCGCGCTGACGATGGCGGAGGTGACCGCTGCGCTCGACCGGTATCATGGCGCGGCCTTCTTCCTGACGGGCTTCGAAGTCCGGCCTTCATTGGTGCTGCCCGCTGCAAAGTACGCGAAATCGCTGGGCATGATCACGGCGCTCAATCCCAGCCCTGTGCCGTCCGCGGGCCTCGAGCCGGTGGACTACATCGACTACCAGTTCGTCAACGAGGTCGAGGGCCAGCAGTTGCTGAACCGCCCGGTCTCCCGCGAGTTCGACCCGCGCGAGATCTGCGAAAAGCTGATTGAACGCTACAAGATCCGCTGCGTCGTCCTGACGATGGGCGACATGGGCAGCGCATACCTGACCTCGGACGGCGAGTATAACGTCATCGCGCCCATCCCGGCCACCGCGGTGGACAGCGCGGGCGCGGGCGACGGCTTCATGGCGGCGGTCGTCGCGCGCCTGACGATGGGCGACAGCCTGTTGTCCGCTTGCAAGTACGCCAGCGGCTTTGCCGCCTACTCGGTCACGAAGAAAGACTGCCTGCCAGGCTATGCGACGCCTGAACAGCTCGAGAC
>JAEVZE010000404.1 GCA_023392395.1 Bacillota bacterium | reverse complement strand
ACCTGGCCATCGTGGACGACGAGCTGTCCGGCGCCCAGCAGCGAAATCTCGAGGAGATCCTGGGCATCCGCGTGATCGACCGCACAGCGCTGATCCTGGACATCTTCGCCCGGAGGGCGGAGAGCCGGGAGGGGAAGCTGCAGGTGGAACTGGCACAGCTCAAATACAGGCTGCCCCGCCTCACCGGCCTGGGCACGGTGCTCTCCCGCCTGGGCGGCGGCATCGGCACCCGGGGTCCGGGCGAAACGCAGCTGGAAGTTGACCGCCGTCGCATCCGCAGGCGCATCGACGACCTGTCCGCCGAACTTCAGGAGTTGTCCCGCCAACGGGATGCCCGCCGCGCGAGGCGGCGCAAGACCGAGCAGACGGTGGTGGCGCTTGTCGGCTACACCAACGCCGGAAAGTCCACGCTGCTCAACGCGCTGTCCGGCGCGAGCGTCCTGGTGGAGGATAAGCTGTTCGCAACCCTCGATCCGGTGATGCGGAAGCTCCCGCTGCCCGAAGGCGGCGAGTGCCTGCTGGTGGACACCGTCGGGTTTATCCGCAAGCTCCCACACGAGTTGGTGGAGGCGTTCCGATCCACGCTGGAGGAGGCGCTGTACGCAGATCTCCTGGTGGTGGTGAGCGACCTTTCCTCCCCGCAGTACATGCAGCAGCGGGAAACGGTGCTGGAAGTGCTGAACTCCCTCGGCGCGGGCGACAAGCCCATGATCGAGGCGCTCAACAAATCGGATATGGCCGCCGACTACGGCGAAATCGAGCCGCCGGACGCCATCGTCATCTCCGCCTCGACGGGCGCGGGGCTGGACCGGCTCATTTTCGAGATCGGCAAGCGCGTCCAGAAAATGCGCGCCAGGGTGGAACTCGTCGTCCCCTACGACAAGGGCGCGGCGCTCAGCCTCCTGCACAAGGAAGGACAGATTCTCGAAGAAGAATACCTGCCCGAGGGGACCCGCGTCGTCGCCATGCTGGACGGCTCGCTGCACCAGCGCGCGCTAAAGCTGATGAAATAGGAGGCGGGAGACGGCTCCGAGGGCTCTGCCCCCGGGCCCCCGCCAGATGGATTGAATCCCTCTGGACTCCCCACAAGGGATAGATCATGTCAAATCATCTCGCTGATGTCGATTACCGCTATATTAAGAGCGCTGAGCCTGACTCGACGCTGCACTTTTTGGCGGGCGCGTGCCCGCTTGATTCCGAGGGCAGGGTGTGCTTTGTGGGCGACTTCGCCGGACAAGCGAGGCGCTGCTTTGAGAACGCCGCGTCCGTGCTGGCTGGCGCGGGGCTGACGCCGGAGTCCATCTGTTTTCTACGGGTGCTGGTCGCCTCCTCGGACAGGGCCGATCTGGTGGCGGCGTGGCACGCGCTCAAGGCGCTGCTGCCCGACATGCCGCCCGCGACGCTGCAGGGCGTGACCGTACTGGGCTATCCGGACCAACTGGTGGAGCTGGAGATCGTCGCCCGCTCCAGACAATCCACCTGAGGGTGCCGCGGCTGGGACCTTCCCGAGCCCGCCCGAATCGATTCCGGGGTGAACGCAAGATTTCAGCTGGGCGACCTGAAAATCTTCTTTTCAAAACGAATACTTGTCTGGCGAGGTTAGATTTCACAACAAGGGAACATTTTGCAGAATTCGACACGCCATAATCTCCTTTAACTCTTAAATTATGGTAATGCCATCGCGGACAATGCCGAGCTGGACAGGAAGGGACGCGCTGCGCTAATCATGAAAAAGATATACCGGATCTATCAGGTGGACGCCTTCACGCGGGAAAAGCTGTCCGGAAATCCGGCGGGCGTCGTGCCCAACGCGGACGGCCTGACGGAAGTGCAGATGCGGAAGATCGCCCGGGAATTGAACAACTCAGAGACAGCGTTCATCTTTTCGCCCAGCGACGCCACACACGACGTACACGTGCGTTTTTTCACGCCCACAAAAGAGGTGCCCATCTGCGGCCACGCCACCGTCGCGGCGCACTATGTGCGGGCGGTAGAAAACAGGCTCGAAGCAGGAAGGGTGCTGCAGAAGACCGGCGCGGGAATCCTGCCGGTGGACATTCTGCGCGCGGACGGCGATTACCGCATCATCATGACCCAGGGGGAAATCTCAATCGGCGAACCCCTAGGAAAACCGCACGTAAAGAGGCTAATTGGGGCGCTGGGCATCCGGGAGGAGGACTTGCGGAGCGACTGCCCGGTGGTGATCGCGTCCACAGGGCATTCCAAGGTGATGATCGGCATCCGGGATGTCGCTCTTCTGCACAATCTTCACCCAGGCCTGACGGAACTTTCCCGGCTGAGCGGGACAATCGGCTGCAACGGCTACTACGTGTTCACGCTGCATCCAGGCGAGACGCCGCTGGTGCACGGCAGGATGTTCGCGCCCGCGATCGGGATCAACGAAGACCCTGTCACCGGCAACGCGAACGGGCCGCTGGGCGCGTACTTGGTGCGTTTCGGTCTGGCGCGGGCGGAAAATGACCTGTTCATCTTCGAGGCGGTTCAGGGCGAGGCCATTGGCAGGACCGGGCGGATGCAGGTCAGCGTGCGGGTGGCAGGCGGCGAGCCGAAAGAAGTACAAATCGCCGGCGACGCGGTGATCGCGTTCTCCACCACCTTGGAACTGGACGGCTGACCGCGGCGTACAGCAGAAATCCATTATAAGGGAGGGATACCCATGATCGAGGGAATTCGTCTGGGCAACATCATGGTGGACTGCGGCGACGAACAGGCGCTGTGCGAATTCTACCGCAAGCTGCTCGGCTGGGAAAAGCGCGAAATGTACGGCAGGCCCGCCCTGCGCAGCGCGGACGGGGTCATGCTTTTGTTCATCGAAGAAGAGGACTACGTTCCCCCCGTTTGGCCGGAAGAGGGCGGAGCGCAGCAAAAGCAGATGCACTTTGACTTCCAGGTGCCGGACGTTCCGGCGGCGGTTGAATACGCCGTATCCCTCGGCGCGGTCAAAGCCGCGTCGCAGTTTGGCGGCATCGAGTTCGTCACCATGATCGATCCCGCCGGGCACCCCTTCTGCCTCTGCGCCGAGGAGAATCCGACGTAATCCCGCAAGTGTCCATCGTAAAGGCGTCTGCGCAAGCCTCCAATAATGATTGATCCGAAAAAGTAAAACGGGGATTTGAGGTGAAGCGATTTGGATCAATACACCAAAGAGGAATTGACGGAGGCGCTCCGAGCCGTTTCATCCGTCATCCACAAATGTGAAAAGGCACAGGAGAAATTCCCTGAAGGGAATACGCATCACACGCTCCTTCGGAACAGGCTGAAAGCAATGTACATTTCAAAAGCGCTGATCGAGGAAGCGCTCGAGAAGGAATAGAAAAGGCGCGGATTCGAACAAAAGAGAAGGGGTGGGGTTGTGAAGGTTGGAAGGATGCTGGCGCTGTGCGCCATGCTGATTCTCTTGACGGTAGCTTTGAGCGGCTGTGTGCCGGGGGATGGAGCGAGTACGGATACCAGTCCGGCAGGGTTCTTCTGGGGCGTCTGGCATGGATGGATTGCGC
>JAEVZE010000327.1 GCA_023392395.1 Bacillota bacterium | reverse complement strand
AGGACGCCGACTGCGTATCCGGCACAATGAGGGCGGAGGTCACCCGGATATAGGGATTGGAAAAGCCGATGGTTTCGTCCCGCTCGTCGGTATCAAAGAGATTGCTCATGATGCAATCCACTTTTCCGGCGGTACAGGCGGGGATGATCCCGCCCCAGTCATAGGTCAGCACTTCTATCTGGACATTGGCCCATAGGGCGAAGCGGCGCATCATCTCCATCTCATAGCCGGTCAACTCTGTGCCGCTGTAAAAGGTGTAGGGCTCCAGAAGCCCGGTGGTACCGATTTTGACGGTATAGGACGGATTCTTCGGCGCCGCAATCTCCGGCAGGGTATAGTCCCCGTCGATCACCCACCGCTGATACATATCGTCCAGAACCCCTTGCGTCTCCATCTCCGCAAGGAATTTGTTGATCATGTTCCCCAGATCGGGAATCTGACTGACCGGGCTGATGCCCACGGCAACCTTTCCGTCCTCGCCGATTGTTTCGTCCAGAGCCTTTAAGCCTTTAAGCCCCTCGCGAAGCGCGCAGTCGAAGATGACCAGATCGCCCGCAAACGCGTCGGCCTTGCCTGTCTGGACGGAGACATAGCCGTCCGAAGGGGTGTTGACGTAGACGTAACTTGCCTCGGGCAATAATGCCTTGATCGCTTTCTCCGCAATCGTGCCGGTTTCCACCGCGATAATGGTTTTGGGCGTGTTCATGTCCCGCAGGATGTTACCGGATGCCTGTGCCGACAGGCAACCAGCCAAGAGCGGAAACAGCAGCACAACGAAAACCAACAGAGTCAGGCGTTTTTCCTTATACTTCATAGGGAATATTTACTGCCTTTCTTCAGATCGTTCGTTCCGGGTCCGGCGCGGTCAAGACTTACTGGATGTTCACGGGGATTTTTCCGGTGGGGCGGAAGGCGCCGAACACCGCGCGGAGCAGGGCGGGAAGGTTAGGTCCGTACTTTCCCGTGATGACGCCGGACGCCGCGTCCGCATCGCTCATCCCGACGCAGCCGAACGAAAGAAGCTCTGCGGGACATTCGGTGTAATTTACAATGTCAAACGGTGCGCCGATACTGGCGTGGACAAACCGGTCCTGCTTTCCGGTTGCCTGGACGTAATACCAGACGGCTTTCGGAAGCTCGGTCAGCCAATGGCCGGGCAGGAGCGAGGCCGCGCCGCTCATCTCGGTTTGCAGGAGGATATAGTCCGCACGCTCAAGCGCCGCGCTGAGGTCATCCTCGATCAGGTTCTTTCCCCGGTACGCATAGGTTTCCAGCGTGACGCCCGCCGGGACAATGCCCTCGGCCTTTAACCCATTCATCGCGAACAGCGCACTCGCCGCTTCGTTCGCGTAGGGGGTGACGACGAGCACCGTTTCTGCGTCCTTGGGTTTGAAGGGCAGAGTGGATAGATCATCCCGCACCAGCGTAATCGCAGCCTCGGCAATTTCGCGCTCCGTATCGCGGTGGGCGGCGCTTCCGACGGTTTCAAGCGCGCCGCGAACCGCGGCGTCGTCTTCCGCCTGGGCATACGTCTCGTCCAGAAGTCCGGTTTCGATCTTCAGCCGCACGACCCGCGCCGCGGACTCGTCAATTCTGGACAAGGGCAGCTCGCCGCGCTGCATCGCGGCCTCAACGGTTTGGATGACTTCTTCAATTTTGGCGGCATCCGCGGGGCTGCGCACCACCACCGGCATGCAGATCATGTCTGCCCCGGCCTCAAGCGCCAGAACCACCGCGTCCGCGGGCGCGACATTCTTGGCGACGGCGTCCATGGTCATCGCGTCGGTGATGATGACGCCGTCAAAGCCCATCTCGCCGCGCAGAAGGTCCGTCAGGATGACGCGGGAAAACGTTGCGGGCACAACGGCCGCCTGGCCGTCGGCCGTGGAGATGAAGGTCGTCCCGTCCAATTCCGGAAACTGTATGTGCGCGCACATCAGCATTTTGATGCCCGCGTCAATCAGCGCCCGAAAGGGTTTCAATTCCGTTTCGCGCAGCGTGTTCAAATCCTTTGTAACCAGCGGCAGGCTGGTATGGGAGTCGGTCGAGGTGTTGCCATGCCCCGGGAAGTGCTTTCCGACGGCGATCACGCCCCCGCTTTCAATGCCCTTCGCCATCGAGACCGCCATTTTCGAAACGGTTTCCGGGTCCGAACCGAAGGAGCGAAGGTTGATGATGGGATTGGCCGGATTGTCGTTGACATCGGAGACCGGGCTGAAATTTACGTTGAACCCGATGGCGTCAAGTTCCCCTCCGGTAATTGCGCCGGCCGCATACGCATAATCTGTGCGGCCGGTCGCGCCGATCGCCATGTTTCCCGGAAGGCAGGTGCCCTGCCCGAGTTTTATAATCGATCCGCCCTCCTGATCGGCCCCCATGAATGGGGGCAAACCGCCCCCGCTCACCGTCGCTCGCTGGATATTGCGCACAAGGAGGACCGAGTCCGCCGTGTTTCTCAGGTTCTCGGTGAACAAAATCACGCCGCCAAAGCGATAATCCTTCAGCATCCGCGCAATTTCGTCGTTCATTTGCACGACGGGCTCACCATCATATTTCGGGTCTTCCAGGAGCTTGGCGCTGGTTGCGTCCGCGTCAAGCGTCATCCACTTGCGAACGTCCATGAACATGAGCTGTGTAATCTTCTCCCGAAGGGACATGCCCGCAACGATTTCCCGCGCCCTGGCCCCCGCGTCCGATTGCGCCGCGCAAGGCACCAGGCACGATGAAAGAATGACGAGCACACAGAACGCGATCAGGGGCCCCCTTTCGGTCCTCATGCTGGATTCCTCCTTTTCTTTCGTATATTCATGAGAATCCATCCAAAGCTGCGAAGGGCCGCGATCTGGGTCGATAGAGAATGCGGAATATCGGCACTTTTCCGGTTTGCCGTACATGCCAGGTTACCTGAACGATAAGGAGACCTTTTGCCAACAGGCACCTTTTGTACTCAATATTTCTTATATCGGCAAAGGCGTTGGGTCTTTTCAGCCTGAGGGTTAACAATGTTTCACTTGAGTGATGAAAAGAATACGCGCATGAAATATTCGCCGCAATCGCGCCTGCATCTCTTTTCGGCGATTATGAAACGCCGATTATGTAGTTTACTTCTGTTCTGTCTTCCGATAGAATACTGTCAATGGATCAGATTGGAAGAATGATCCATTTGATAAGGGGCTTATGCTGTTTACGGAGCAATCGCCATGATTTTCTGGACAAAGTGGGCATCGTTTGCGCGCTGGAGCCATTCTATGAGCAATGAAACGGAGGGCATCAGGATGCGGGAGAGATTCATCGATACAAGCCGTGGGAGGATATGGTGCTCGGTCCATGGAGAGGAAGCGGGCGGCGTGCCACTATTGGTCCTTCACGGCGGGCCGGGCTTTCAGAGCATGCCGCAGACGGTCAGCGACCTGGCAAAGGATCGGCCGGTTTACTTCTACGATCAGCTCGGATGCGGCAAATCCGACCGGCCGGCGGACTTCCGCTATTCCCTGAAGAACTATATCGAAGAATTGGACGAAGTCAAGAGCGCGCTGAAGCTTCAAGAGGTCGTTTTGATGGCGTTTTCCTGGGGATGCGCGCTGACATGCGCCTATATGCTGGAAAAGCGGCCGGATGGCGTCAAGGGCCTGATCCTGTCGGGGCCGCTGCTGAGTTCCCCGCTTTGGGAAAAAGACCAGCGGGAGAACATCGCCACCATGCCGGAGCCCGTGATCCAGGCGATTGACGAAGGGGAAAGAAGCCAGGAATACACAGGCGCCTATCAGAGTGCCATGATGGATTACTACAAGAAGTTCGTCTGCCGCATGAATCCTTGGCCGGATTCCCTCCAAGCGGCTTTTGAATCGCTGAACATGGAAGTCTATCTGTCGATGTGGGGGCCGAGCGAGTTTACGGTCACCGGACAACTGAAGGATCTGGATCTCTCCCCGAGGCTTTCGGAAATATCGGTGCCGGTTCTATTGACTTGCGGCGACAGCGACGAGGCGGGCGTCAAAACATTGAAAGATTTCCAGATGGCCTTTCCCAACGCGTGTCTTTCCGTCATTCCACGTTCCGGGCACATGCACCACATCGAGCAGCCTGAAATCTACAAGGCGGCGGTGCAATCCTACTTGAAGGAACTGTAAATGCTGACGGCGCTTCCGGCTGGTGTTGGCAACCTGGAGAAGATTTCGACATCGCGAAGCTGAGGCGGGGAGGCAGAATTCTGCCTCTCCGCTTCATTGTGATTTGTTCTTGTTGTCCCGATATTCCGTAGGCAATAGGCCCGTCATCTTGCGGAAGAGCCTGCTGAAATAGCTTGGATCGGAGAAACCGACGGCGGAGGATATGTCCGCCACGTTGACGTCAATGCCCGATCCGATCAGCTCCTTGGCCTTTTCGATGCGCACGTTCGTCAGGTAATCGCTGGGCGACATGCCCTTGTACTGGCGGAAGAGCTTGCTGATGTAGGAGGGCACAAATCCAAACCGGCGCGACAGCGTCTGGGTATTGATATGGGCGGCGTAGTGCGTGTTGATGTAGTCGTCGATCTGGCGGAGGATGTCGCCGGAACCGCCCTTGAGTTTGCTGCCCGACAGCTTCTCCATCAGCGCGCACAGGCGCTCGTAGAGTTGCTTCCAGCTCAGTGATTGGGACAGAGCGCTGTCGAAATGGCCGTCCCAATCGCCCTGCAGAGCTTTCGCTCCGCCCGAATCTCCGGAAGCGACGCTCCCCAGGTGAATGAATTGGAACTTGATCAGGTTTAGCATCATGTCGGCCGGGCATTCGGCGCCGCTCCAGTAATTCAGCTCATCCGCCAGCAGCACCTTGAACCGCGCCATGTCACCCTTGACGATCGCGGCCGCCATCTGCTCCTCGTACACCGCGCATTGGTTGAAAAGCTGCTGGATCGACTGGCTCCTGGCACTCTGGCCGGGGCCGATGCATACGCTTTTTCCGAATACCGCGCCTTTGCGCAGCTCGCTGGACAGCCTTCGCGCCTCCTCGCCCGCGTTGCCCGCGTCCAGCGGCCGTGAGACAGCCATGGTGACGGGGAGCTGCGGATGGATCGCACCGGCCTCTCGCGTGAGCTCCTCAAACAGCGCCTGCGCCGCCGGGCGGACGCGGTCCGCGGCGTTCAGACCCAGCAGCACACAGTGCTCCCAGGGCTCCGAACCTTGGGCGCACCAGGCGCGCTCGCCCTTAAGAAGCAGGCTTTGGGCGGATTTTTGGGCAAGCTCGGCTGGTGAGAATTCCGCGAACGCTCCGGACTCGGCGGCGTACGGGTAGTTGCCCATCGCAAACAACCCCAGAAGAAAACAGGCGTGCTCCTGCGGAAAGCGCACGCGAGCGCCGGACAGGATCAGTTCCAGCGAAAAATCCTTCCCAGCCTCCTCCTCGGCGCTGAGCTTCGCGGCCGTGTCCTTTAGCAGGCTCTCCATCTGGAAAGGTGTGACCGGCTTGAGCAGGTATTCGCAGGCGCCGTGGCGCAGCGCCTGCTGAGCGTATTGGAACTGATCGTAGCCGCTGATGACGACCACCTTGGTGTCCAGCTTTCGCTCGCGGATGGAGCGCAGCACGTCCAGCCCGCTGAGCTTGGGCATCTGGATGTCCAGGAGCGCCAGCTGTGGATGCGTTTCAAGGATCTGCCGCAGCGCCTCTTCTCCGTCGCGCGCAGCGCCGGCGACGCGGAATGGCAGCCCTGCGTGGTTCACCATGGACACCAGCGCGCCCAGCATCGGCGCCTCGTCCTCGGCGATCACCACGTTAATCTCCTCCCGCATCGATCTTCCCTCCAAACCGGATGATGCTGCCGTGGTACATGGACTGCGCCTCGAACCGGATCTCGTCGTGGTAGATCAGGCGCAGCCTGGTCAGCGAGTTTAGAATGCCCAATCCGCCCAGCTCCAACTGGGAGATGCCGCTGAGCACATCCTGATAAAGCGTTTCGCTCTTCTCGGCGATGCCTTGAAGCGTCTGCTCGTTTAGCCCCGTGCCATTGTCCACGACCTCGCAGATCCAATAGCCGTCCTCGACGAAGGCGGAGATCGCGATGGTATAGGGCGGCTGGGCGTTGGGGAACGCGTGGCTGAAGCAGTTTTCCACGATGGTCTGCAGCATGAGCCTGGGCACGAGGCAGGGGAGGACGCGGCTGTCGGTCTCGACCATGAACGAGAAGCGCTCCTCGTACCGGATCTTCATCAGTTCCATGTAGTTGCGGGTATAGCCCAGTTCCTGTTCGAAGGTGGAGTGCTCGGTGGTGAAGCGCGTGGCGTAACGCAGCATGCCCGACATCAGCGCGCAGATCTCGACGATCTTGTCCACGCCGTGCTCGTAGGCGATGGCGCTGATGTTGCCGATCATGTTGTACAGAAAGTGCGGCGAAATCTGCGACTGCAGCGCCATGTGGTACGCCTCGCGCTCGTGGAGCCTGGACTCCATCACCAGGTTCATGGATTCGCGAATGCGCACCACCATCGCGTCGAACGCCTGCTGCAGCGTCTGAAGGTCGGTATTGTCCTTGTCGAGCACCAGGTTCATTTCAAGGTTGTCCCAGGTTACGTTGTGAAGCGACTGGGTGATGTGGTTGAGCGGGCGGGTGAGCGAACGGCTGACCATCCGGTTCATCTGAAGCGACAACAAAAGCAGCATCGCCGAGATCGCGATGAACGCCAGACCCGCCATCCAGACGCTGTTCCAAAGCGAGTTGACCGACTGGATGATCATCATGCTGTAGCCGAACTTGCGCGTGGACTTGAGACCCACCAGGTACGCGCCGCCCGGGGCGGAAAGCCGCGTGACGCCCGTCGCGCCGCTTAAGCGGTACGCGTCCTTCAGCCGCATGGCGTCCTTTTGAAGCGGCTCGCTTAGCTTCGTTGGCGCGACGATCCTGTCCTGTGCGTCCAGGATCAGGATGGTCGTATTCCCGTCCTGGGTGCTGCACAGGTTCTCAAACACAGACATCGGGCGCAGCACCTGCACGACGCCGATCGGTTTCCCGGTGGCGCTGTAGAAAAAGGTGCGCGAGAATGCGAAGTATTCCTTGGCGCTGCCGGTACTGCTCCAATATGCGCCAAGCGGAGCCTGCAAAACCGCCTGGTACGGGTCGGCCTTGAGCGCCTCCGTAGCCGCGCGGACCACGCCGCTTACAGCCGAAGAACGCACCACCCCCCAGTCGGTGCTGAGCGGATTGGTGGACAGAAACGCATTTTCGTTAAACAGGTTGACGATGCTGTTGGAGACGTCCAGGCCCAGGATCATGTACAGGTCGTTTTGGAGCCGGACGCCCTCGGTGAAGTTG
This sequence comes from Bacillota bacterium, assembly GCA_023392395.1. Lineage (GTDB taxonomy): Bacteria > Bacillota > Clostridia > Christensenellales > Aristaeellaceae > JAEZHK01. The sequence continues at coordinate 13 of JAEVZE010000327.1, read as the reverse complement.
CGCTCGTAATAAT
>JAEVZE010000363.1 GCA_023392395.1 Bacillota bacterium | reverse complement strand
GTCAGGCCCTGCGCGTATGCCTCCGGCGGCGCTTCCAGGAGCGCGCCCAAGTCGAAGGCAACCACCTCCGGCGCGACGGCGGGCAGCGTCATCGGTTCGCCCTTGAGCGACATCTGCGACTCCTGCGACAGAAACCCGCAGCCGGAGGGCTGGGTGGCCAGCAGCACGTAGGGCCGCTCGGTCTGCGCGGCGGCGGCGCGGGTCACGCTGGCGATCTGGTCGCCGCCTACGCCCACGAAGAGCTCAGTGTCCATGCGCATCGCCAGCATGGCTTCGCCCAGCGCGCGCTCGTCCGCAAGCGGGTACGTGAGAAGTGCGAGCGTCACCTCGAAGCCCTCCTTGCGGAACGCCTCCAGCGCGGCGCGGCCCGCCGCGTCATAGCCAGCCTGATCCGCGATCAGCACCATTTTCCTGCCGAGTTCCCGCTTTTTCACGTATTTCGGCAATTTGCGGGCCATGTCCGTTCCGATGAAAAGATCCTGCGTTGGCGCTTGGTGCGTTAGCCCGCACGCGCACTTGAGACCAGTAAAATGGACGCGGTCTCCCTTCGTGGCAATGGATACCGGCATGCACAACCCTCCGTTTCGACATCGAACGCTATTCTACCGCAAAGGCGCACCGGTGCGCAACCATTATTTTACCCGGAATGCGGCAGGAAAGGCGCGGTTCAGGAAAGAAATCACTAAACGTTGTCGTATGAGAGGGGCGCATGTCGTGGAAGTTACCCTGCAGATGTACCTGATCGTGCTGCCGCTGGCGTTTTTGGCGGCGCTCATGGACGCGATTGCCGGGGGCGGCGGGCTGATCTCGCTGCCGGCATACTTGGCGGCGGGGCTTCCGCCGGTGCTCGCCTCCGGAAGCAACAAATTTTCCGCGATGTTCGGATCACTTACGGCGACGTACCGGTTTGCCAGGAGCGGCCGGCTGCCCTGGGTGCCGGCACTGCTGGCGGTGGCGGGCGCGCTGCCCGGTTCCTACATGGGCGCGGAGCTTTTAAAGCACGTCAGCGACCAGTGGATGCGCACCTTCCTCCTGTTCGCGCTGCCGGCGGCGGGGCTGTTGCTCATCTTCGGCCGGATCGGCTCGGGCGAGGAGAAGCCGGTCACGCGCGGGGTGCTGGCCATCTGCCCGCTGATCGGCCTCACCGTCGGATTTTACGACGGCTTCTTCGGTCCGGGCACCGGCACCATCCTGATCTTGCTGTTCACGGGGCTTGTGAAAATGGACATGGTGCGCGCGTCGGGCGCGGCGAAGCTGGTGAACCTCGCGTCCAACGTGGCGGCGATGGTTTCGCTGGTGATCGGCGGGAAGGTGCTCTTTCAGCTGGCGGTTCCCGCGATGGTCTGCTCGGCGCTGGGCGGGTACATCGGCGCGAAGTTGGCGCTGGTCGTCGGCGCGAAGCTGATCCGCATGGTGATGGTGGGCGTACTGGCGCTATTGCTCGTCAAGCTGGTGCTGGACTACTTCGGGCTCCATTTTTGAGTAGAAAAACCGGCGCGTAGGGGCTTGGTATGGGCCGCTTACGCGTCGGCTTATGATTCGCTTTACGGTTAGATTGCGCGGTGGCCGACGGCCACCGCCATTTCGTTGAGGTGCAATAGACCTATGCCGAAGAAGATCGCTACCGACACGTTGTTGCCGGACCGGGCGATGCCGATCTTGCCGCCGACGTTGAGGCCGGTGGCCTTCGCGCCCACCTGCATCAGCGCTTCGTGGGCAGCGCCTGCGACGGAGCCTTCCTCGTGGTATTCGGCAGAGGAGATCACGCCCTCGCGCTTGGCGGCCACCACCGCGCGCTCCACGATCTTCATGATGGAAGAGATGAACTCGCCGCCGTAGTCTACGGCGGCCGCACGCACATCCTCCGCGGCCAATTGCGCCTTGAGCGCCTTCTCCTCATCCCGGGAGCGGGTCAGGCAGATCAGAATCGCGGCCCTGGCCGTGGTGCGGCTGCCACTGATGTTTTCGGTGGAGGACGGATAGCCCTGATTTTCCATACTTCTCCTCCTGTTGATGCTGTCGCCAGCTCCAAGCTTTCATTCGTTCCCGGCGACCGGTGCGCCGGGAACGTGTTTCCTTTACCAGTGCGCACACTGGTGAAGGAAACAATACCTGCCGTCAGGGAGCCGCCCGGAAATCCCTCAGGATTTCAGGCTCACGCAGTTCTTTTTACCGCGTTGAAAAGCCGCGAAGCGGATTTTCAACGCCCTGCTTGCAGGCTGAGTTCCGCCGCGCTCATCCCGGCCAGCGCGCCGGTGGAGAACGCGATCTGCAGGTTGAAGCCGCCGGTCAGCGCGTCCACGTCCAGCACCTCGCCGGCGAAGAACAGCCCCTCGATCAGCCGGGATTGCATGGTGGACGGGCTGACCTGTTTTACGTCCACGCCGCCGCGGGTGATGACCGCTTCGCCAAAGCCGCGAAGCCCCTTGACGGTCAGCGTCATGCCCTTGATCACCTGCATCAGCGCCTTGCGCTCGGCTTGGGTGACCGAGTGGATGGGTTTGGCCGGGGACAGCCCCGCCAGTTCAGCGATGATCAATGCCAGGCTGCGGGGCGCGAGGCCGTCGAGCGCCGCGATCAGCCCCTTGCGGGGCGACTGCGAGAAGTCCCGCACCAGCCGCGCGTCCAGCGTCTCAAAATCCAGCGCGGGCTTTAAGTCAATGTAGAGCCTCACGCCCGCCGGATCCTCCGGCAAAAGGCTTGAAAGCGTCAGCGCCAGCGGGCCGGACAGGCCAAAGTGGGTCAGCATCAATTCGCCCTGGTCACTGAAGATCTTTTTGCCCTTGGCCTCGGCGGTCAAGCGCACGTTTTTGAGGGAAATGCCCATCGCGCCCCGGGGCCAGGATTCCTCGGTTTCAATCGGCACCAGCGCAGGCAGCGGCGCGTGGATCAGATGGCCTGCATCTTCCGCAAAGCGCAGGCCGTCGCCGGTGGAGCCAGTGGTGGGGTAGGAGAGCCCGCCGGTGGCTACCACCACCGCCTGCGCGGCCAGAAAGCCGCCGCCTTCCAGCTCCAGTCCCGCGATTTTGCCCTCACGAACGACCAGCGAGGTCACGCCGGTCTTCAGGCAGATCTCCACGCCCGAGCGCCTCAGTTCCCCTTCCAGCGCCCGGGTTACGTCGCTGGCGTGATCCGATACCGGAAACACGCGGCCGCCCCGCTCGATCTTGAGCGGCGTGCCCGCGTTTTCCACCAGCGTCATCAGGCGCGTATTGTCCAGTGCGTCCAGCGCGGAGTACAGAAAGCGCGGGTTGCGCACGACGTTTTGCATAAAAATCTCGGGCGTCGCCGCGTTGGTCAGATTGCAGCGGCCCTTGCCGGTGATGTACAGTTTTTTGCCCAGCTTTTCGTTGCGCTCCAGAAGAACGCACTCCGCTCCGCCGCGGGCGGCAAAGAGCGCCGCCATCATGCCCGCGGGGCCTCCGCCGACGACGGCGATGCGCCGGTGGCTCATTCGCCGCTCTTGCTCAGGTAGACGTTGTACTGCGCCCATATCTCCTCCAGCTGGTTGAAGTTCGCGGCCACCTGCTGGCGCTTGCGCTGGCTGAGCGCGACGATCAGAGCGTTGATCAGGGACAGCGGCGCGGCCAGCGAGTCCACGAAGGAAGCCATGTCGCTCTTCGCGGTCAGGCACAGGTCGCTGGTGGCGTGCAGCGGCGACAATGGACCGTCGGTGATGGCCACCAGCGTCGCGCCCTGCTTGCGGGCCAGATCCATCGCCTCGATGGTGCGGCTGGTGTAGCGGGGGAAGCTGATGCCTACCAGCACGTCGCCCTCCGAGATGTGGGCCAGCTGCTCAAAAATGTCGCTGACGCCCGAGGTGACCACGTGCACCGTCGGGAAAATGTAGCTGAGGTAGTGGCCCAGGAACTGCGCCAGCGGCGCGCTCGCCCTCAGGCCCAGCACGTAGATGGACCGGGCGGAGAGCAGCTGCTCCACGACCTCCTCGAAAACGCCGATATTCAGTTCGTCCAGCGTGGCGCGGATGTTCTGGATGTCGGCCTTGAGCACTTTTGACAGCACCTGCGCGTGGTCCATGTCGCCGGTCATCTCGAAGCGCTGCGACGCGGTCAGCCGGTGGCGGATCAGTTCCTGCAGCGCCTTT
>JAEVZE010000347.1 GCA_023392395.1 Bacillota bacterium | reverse complement strand
GAGCATGACCGTCTTGATGGCGTCCGAATCCCGGCCGTAGAGCGCCTCGAGCTCGTCCGCGCGCTCCAGCAGCATTTGATGGGTGATGATTTGACTTACGTCGATGTCGCCCCGGGCGATCAGCCGGATGGATAGCGGAAAGTTGACCGCCGGCTCCGCCAGGGAGGTGATCAGCGACTTCTTGTTCATGACCATTTCGTTGACGTCGATGTTTGCATACGCGCCGCCCGACAGCGTGATGCCGCAGGCCAGGACGCAGCCGCCGTACTTTACGTGTTTCAGCGCGTCCGCAGCCAGTTCCGGCGATGCCGCAACGATGGCGGCGTCGTAAGTCCCTTCCGGAGGAACCAGGCCCGGGTCCTTGGTGTAGAAGATTTCCTCCGCGCCCAACGCCCTGGCGGCGGCTTCGGCGCGGGCGTTCCGGAGGCTAGACGGGTCTCTTGCGACCAGGTCAACCCGCGCCGCGCCGGTTAACTTTGCGTAGGCGGCGCACAAAAGGCCGATGGCTCCCATGCCGTAGATCAAAACCGATCCAAGAAGCGGCAGTCGCAGCTTGTCCACACAGGTGATGGCGACGGCCAGCGGCTCCGTCATGGACGCGCACGCCCAGTCGATGCCGGAAAACTGGTTCAACATGTTCTCGTGGACGACCATCTGATCGGCCATGCCGCCCTGCCCGTCCAGCCGGTATGGGTTCTGGCACAGATCGTAGCGTCCGGTCTTGCAGGCCTCGCAGGCACCGCACATGGTAACGTCCTCGACGATCACGCGGTCGCCGACCGCGACGCGCGTTACCTCATCGCCGGTTTCGACGACTTCGGCCGCGATCTCGTGTCCCAGCGCGATCCAGTCGGCGTTGTCCCGGAGGAAGTGCAGATCGGTACCGCACACCCCGCAAGCATGCACGCGCACGCGAACCATCCGCCCGGAAACCGGGCGTTCGGGCAGGGCGCGCAATTCGGTCTCAAACCAGGCCTTTGCGTACAGGCTCTTCATGGCGTAGCCTCCGACTTGACGGGTTCCCCCCTGCCGCCTCCCTTAACGGGAGGCGGCAGGAGCAAATTGTCAGCCCTTGGAAATGATATCCTTCCAGTTGTCAATGGTCGCGACCTGCACGCCGGTGTTGATGAACGGGCCGCCGATGGTCTCGTCAAAGGGCGCGTCGATCGTCTCGCCCTTGATCAGCTTGTACAGGTTCATGACGGACTGGTAGCCCATCTCGTAGAAGCTCTGGCCCACGGCGACGTCCAGCACGCCCATCTCGAAGAAGGCCGGGGTGGTCTCGGCGAAGATGTCGACGGTGACGATCTTGCGCGCCGGGTTCGCCAGCTTCCAGGCGTTGGTCTCCGGCATGGCGCTGGGCGCGACGGTGTAGGGCCAGCCGCCGGACATGAACCAGGCGTCGATGTTGTCGCCTTCGGCGCGGGTGTAGGCTTCCACGCCCTCGATGGCCTGATCGACGTTGTCGTCGCAGGCGTAGGAGTAGACCACTTCGATGTTGGTGCCCGCGATGGCGTCCGCAAAGCCCTTCTTGCGGGCCTCGATGTCGTTGGCGCCGGGGATGCCCTCCAACTGCGCTACGCGCACCTTTTCAAGCCCGGAATCCTTGAACAGGTCCACGATGTACTGGCCGCAGGTGTAGCCCGCCTTGTAGTTCTCGGTGCCGGCGTAGAACAGGCGCTGGGAATTCGGGGAGTCGACGTCATAGCAGGAGACCTTGATGCCCGCGGCGATGGCGCGGTTGATGACGTCCTTGAGCGCGTCGCCCGTGGTGCAGGAAATCGCGATGCCGTCTACGCCCATGTCGATCAAGTTATTCATGATCTCATTCTGGAGCTCGGCCTCGGCGCGCAGCGGGGACTGCCATTGGGTCTTGATGCCCAGTTCTTCACCCGCAGCCTTGACGCCCTTCTCGGCATCGAGGAACACCACGTTGCCAAGTTGTTGGCCAATGCCAACAATCGTGATGTCCTCGGCCATCGTGGGCAACATCGTCAGCAGCAGCATCAGCGCGAGCAGGATGGTTACGGTTTTCCTCATGGTCCCTTCCTCCTTATATTCTCCCGGCTGCTGGGCCGGAAGGATCGCCGAAGTTACTTCCGCCCCTTGCGAAGCTGGTCGATGGTGACGGCCAGGATGATGACGCAGCCGATGATCAGCGTCTGCCAGTAGGAATCGACGCTCAAAAGCACCAGCGCGTTTCGAAGTACACCAATGATGGCCGCGCCAATGATCGTACCGGTGACGGTTCCCTCGCCGCCCGACAGCGACGCGCCGCCGATGACCACCGCCGCGATGGCGTCCATCTCAAAGCCGATGCCCGCGGTCGGCTGGCCGACGCCCAGCTTCGAGGCGGTGATGATGCCCGCGAGGCCAGCCAGCGCGGCGCCCAGCGTATAGACCAGCACTTTCAGCCGCTTGGTGTTGATGCCTGAAATGCGCGTGGCCTCTTCATTTCCGCCCAGCGCGAAGATCCTTCGGCCCGTGGTGGTCATGTTGAGGAAGATGGCGAACAGGATCGCAATGAAGATCATCACCCAGATCGGAGCCGGAATGCCCAGAAGGTATCCCTGCCCCAACACGGTGTAATCCATCGGCAGGTTTGAAATCGGGTAGCCATGGGTGATGATGTAGCAGACGCCGCGGGCGATCTGCATGGTGCCCATCGTCGCGATGAAAGGGGGCAGTTTCAGGTAGACCACCATCAGGCCGTTGAGCAGGCCGACCACGGAGCCGATCACCATGCCTCCGATGATTCCGGGCAGAAGCGGAACGCCCGAAACCACCAGCATGGCGGAGATCACGCCCGCCAAGCCATACACGGAACCTATAGAGAGGTCGATGCCGCCCGTGATGATGATCATGCTGACGCCGATGCCGGCGACTGCGATGGCGGAGAAGGAGCGGGCGGTTGACAGGATGTTGGAGATCTTGATGAACGCGGGCGACACGACCGCCATGATCGCGCACATCACGACCAGAATCAGGAAGATCGAGATCGTCGAGGACTGCTTAACCATCTTCTTGCCCGGATTCAGGCCTGAATTCAGGCTCGCCTTCTGCATCATGTCCTTCCACCCTCCCGTTAGGATACCGCCATCTTCATGATGGCCGTCTGACTTGCATCCCCGCGGTTCAACACGCCCTTGATCCTGCCTTCGTGCATCACGACAATCCGGTCACTCATGCCCAGGATTTCGGGAAGCTCCGACGATATCATGATGATGGCGACGCCTTGACCCGCCAGCTTGCTCATCAGCGCGTGGATCTCCTTCTTCGCGCCTACATCGATGCCGCGGGTGGGTTCATCAAGGATCAGGATCGCCGGATTCGTCGCCATCCACTTGGCAATGACCACCTTCTGTTGGTTCCCGCCCGACAGGTTGACCACGCGCTGCTCGCGGGAAGGGGTCTTGACGCGCAGCGATTCGACGTACTGATCCGTCAGCTTGTCCTCCGCGCCGCGGTCGATGAACCAGCTTCTGGCAACCTTGCGCAGCGCCGCCAACGACACGTTGCGCTTGACGGTCATGTTCAGTACCAAACCCTGTTCCTTGCGGTCCTCGGGCACGAAGCCGATGCCGCAGCGCAGCGCCTCCACGGTGGAACGGATATTCACCCTCTTGCCGCGCACGAAGATCTCGCCCGTTTCCCTGGGATCAATGCCAAAAAGCGCCCGCATGACCTCGCTGCGTCCAGCGCCCACAAGGCCCGCAAAGCCAAGGATTTCGCCTGAATAAACGGAAAAATTGATATCTTTCAGAAAACTCTTCGTGGAGAGGTTTTTGACCTCCAGTGCCACGGAACCGATCGCCACCGGCTCCTTGACGAACAGGTTCTTGACCTCCCGGCCAACCATCGCGCCGATAACGTCCTGCTCGGATACCGAGCTTGTGACCATCTTCTCCATCATTTCCCCATCCCGCATGACGGCAATTTCGTCGGAGATCTCGAAGATCTCGTTCATACGGTGGGAGATGAATACGATGGCGACGCCCTTTTCGCGAAGCTTTCGGATGATGCCGAAA
>JAEVZE010000323.1 GCA_023392395.1 Bacillota bacterium | reverse complement strand
GCGTCCGAAAGGATGATGACGCGGTTGTACTTGAGGGTCTTGAGGTCAAGATCCTCGCCGATGCCGGTGCCCAGCGCGGTGATCACCGAGCGGAATTCTTCATTCGCCAGCACCTGATCGATGCGCTTTTTTTCCACGTTCAGGGGTTTACCGCGCAGCGGCAGGATCGCCTGAAAACGCCGGTCGCGGCCCTGCTTGGCGCTGCCGCCTGCGGAATCGCCCTCGACGATGAACAGTTCGTTTTTCGATGCGTCGCGGCCGGTGCAGCTGGACAGCTTGCCCACCAGCGGCGCGGCCTCCAGCTGGTTTTTCTGGCGAGCCACGTCGCGGGCTTTTCTCGCGGCCTCCCGCACGCGGGCGGCCTGCACTGACTTTTCGATGATCCTCTGACCCAGTTCCTGGTGTTTCAGGTCCTCCAGATACAGCGCCAGCTGTTCGGTGACGATGGCTTCCACAATGGGACGCACTTCGGTGTTGCCCAGGCGGCCCTTGGTCTGGCCCTCGAACTGCGGCTTCTGTACGCTGCAGGCGATGACCGCTGTCATGCCCTCGCGGAAGTCCTCGCCGGAAAGGTTGTTGTCCTTTTCCTTCAGAGCGCCCAGCCGCCGCGCGTAGTCGTTGAACACCTTGGTGACGGCGGCTTTGAAGCCGGTTTCATGGGTACCGCCCTCGCCGGTGGGGATGTTGTTGACGAAGGAAAAGATGTTTTCCGTGTACGAGTCGGTGTACTGGATCGCGACGCGCAACATCGTGCCTTCCTTCTTGCCCTCGAGGATGATCACGTCGCCGATCCCGTTCTTGTCATTGTTCAGGTACTTCACGAAGTCTGCGATGCCGCCATCGTACTTAAACTCCACGGTTCGCTTTTCCGCGTCCTTGATCCGTTCGTCGGTGAAGCGGAAGGTCACGCCCTGGTTCAGGTACGCCAGCTCCCGGATGCGCCTGCGCACCTGGTCGCCGTTGAAGGTAGTCTCCTCGAACACGCGGGGGTCGGGCTTGAACAGGACGGTGGTGCCGCGCTTTCGGGTATTTCCGATCTTTGCCAGCGGCGCTACCGGCCGCCCGGAGATGATCTTGCCGGCTTTTTTGTCCTCCACGCTCTCGAAGCGCTGTTGATAGTGGCTGAAGTCCTGAAACACATCCACCACCAGCCACTCTGAAAGCGCGTTGACCACCGACGCACCCACGCCGTGCAAGCCGCCGGAGTAGGCGTAGTTTTTGTTGTCGAATTTACCGCCCGCGTGCAGCTGGGTGTAGACCACTTCCACCGCCGAAACGCCCAACTGCGGGTGGATGTCCACCGGAATGCCGCGGCCGTTGTCGGTCACTTCGCAGCTGTCGTCCTTTTTCAGCGTCACCGTGATTTCGGTGGCGTAGCCGTTCATCGCCTCGTCGATGGCGTTGTCCACAATTTCCCAGATCAAATGGTGCAGCCCGCGGGACCCCGTGGAGCCGATGTACATGCCCGGGCGCATCCGGACCGCGTCGAGTCCCTCGAGGATCTGTATATCGCTGGCCTGATATTTTGCCATGCGCATCCTCCCAAATTGCTTTTCGGGATATTATACCATATATAGAACGGGAATTGCAAATGCGGGCCGGATGTGGTATGACTTTGCGCATCCGTCCGGGCCGCGGGCGATGTTGTATTTTGCGCGAAAACGTGGTATCGTAGACGCGGGTGATCAAGATGAACCGGATGAAACCGGCCATGCCGGAGGCACTGAGGGACGGCAATCTTGCGCAGGAGGCCAGGAGGGCCGCCCAGGAGGGCGACGAGGCGGAGGGTTTTCTTTTTGAGGGCGGGGAGCTCAGGGACTTTTCCGACAAGCGGCTGGAGTTCTCCGGCTGCTCGTTCGTCCGATGCCGCTTCGAGGAGATCAGCGTTCGCTGGCTGAGCTTTTCCGATTGCGTATTCACTGGCTGCGACTTTTCCAACGCTTCGCTCAAAGGCGCGGCCTTTCGCCGCGTTGAGATGTACGATTGCCGGGCGGTGGGCGCGGAAATCGCCGATTGCTGGATCGCTCACGCGCATTTCTCCGGCTGCCGGCTGGGCTACGCCGGGTTCGGAAAGGGCAAGCTGGAGGCGGTCCGGTTTGAGGACTGCGACCTGAAGGAGGCTTCGTTCTCCGGCTGCACGTTTAAGACGGTGAATTTCGACCGATGCGTCCTGACCGCCGTCGAATTCCTTGCCACGCCGCTCAAAGGCGTGGATCTCAGAACGAGCCAGATTGACGGCATCAAACTTTCGGGCGGGGAACTTCGCGGCGCGGTGGTCTCGCCCGAGCAGGCGGTAGAGCTTTCCAAGCTGCTCGGCGTGGTCGTCAAATAGCGATGGGAATCCGCTTCGCGTCTTTTCATCGCGAAGGAAGAACTGCGCGAGCCTGAAATCCTGCGGGCTTTCCGGGCGGCTCACGGACTTGTGGAATTGTTTCGGATACCAGTGTTCGCACTGGTATCGTAAAACTCGTTCCCGGCGCACGGGTTGACGGGAACGAGTGAAAGGCACGACGAGGCTTGTCAACGGTAGCAGAAGGCTGCCAACCGTTTTCTCGGTCATGACCGGGCGGGACAGGCGCATAAGGTTGCCCGAGGGGGGAATCGGATGCGCAAGGCGGTCAATCTGTCTGCGGCGCTGTCGGCCGTGGCGGCGATGGTGGGCGCGGGCTTCGCTTCGGGGCGGGAACTGGTGGTATTCTTCTCGGGACAGGGCGCTCCATCGTGGCTGGGGGTGGCGGTGGCCTGCGCGGGCGCGGGTTTTTTGACCGGCGCGATTTCGGCGCTGGCCAGGCGCACCGGGCGGCGGGAGCTGCCCGGCGTGTTCGCCCGGACAATGGGGCGTGGATCGGGCATCGCGATGCAGGTAGTGTACACGGCGCTTCTTGTATTGTGCTCGGCGGCGATGCTGTCCACCGGCGCTACGCTGGGTGCGCTGACGTTTCCATTTCACGGTTCCTTTCTGCTGGGCACGGCGATCGTGTTGATCTCAGCGTTGCTTCTGACCCGGCGCGGTGCGCTGCCCGCGGCAGGGCTGGTGCTGGTTGCGATGATGGCCGCCTGGTACGCCGCGCTGGGTGTGGGGCAGGAATCATCCGGCGTCCGGGTAGGCGGATCGGTGGTCATTTCGGCGGCGTCCGGCATGATCTACGCGGCATTCAACGGAGCGGTGGCTTCCGGCGTAGTCTGCCTGAACGCGGGGGAGGGCGTCGAACCCCGCCGCGTCGGGCTGTACACAGGGCTGCTCCTGGCCGCGATGCTGATCCCGGCCAACTGGGCGCTGCTCCGGGCGGACGCAAGCGTCCGTGAGATGGCGTTGCCGTCGGTGGTGATGGCGCACAAGTGGGGCGTCGCGGGCTACTACCTGGCGATCTGCGCGCTGTTTATGGCGGTGGTGACCACGCTGTCCGCGGCGCTTTCGGCGCTTCGGGCGCAACTGACGGAGCTTGGCCTACGTCCAAAACAGGCGCTGTTCTTTTCATGCGCGGCGGCGCTGGCACTGTCGATGGCGGGGCTGACCGCGCTGGTGGGCATCGGCTACCCGGCGCTGGGCATGGTGTGCGCGGTGATGCTGTTGATTTTATTATCCTTTTTATAAGGTGTTACGGAGGAACGCATGCGATACTGGATGTGGCCGCGCAGGCTGCACTGGCGGAAGAAGCCGCCCAAGGTCCGGCGGATGGTGCGCAAGCGCCGTCCGCACCGTACGGCGCGGGACCGCCTACGGGACTTTGGGCTGAGCCGGTTCCGCTATCTGTGGTTTGTCCCGGTGCTGGTTCTGTTGATCGCGGTGGTGGCCAGCGTGCGCGTGCCCAAGACGACCACTACATGGCTAATGCAAAGCTCCGCGCAAAGCGAGTCCCGGGCGGAGGACGTGCAGGTTCAATCCGGGAAGTACCGCACTTCGATCCCGGGGGGATACCGGCTGGCGGTGGACGTGTCCCTGAAAACCGAATCCCAGCGGGACGAGCTGCTGGTGGAGCTGATTTTGCGGGACGGGGGCGGCGAAGCCGTGGCCAGGCAGACCACCGTGGCCGGGGCCGGGGCGATGACCATGGAACCCGCGGTCATCCGCGCGGAACTGGACATTCCCTACAACCTGAGCGGCAAGTATGCTTTGAGCGTCCGTGTCTTGGACGCGGACGGGCGATCAATCGCGGAGGAAGCTCCACTTGGCCCGCTCAGCGTATATTAGGCTTGCGCAGATTTCTTGCCTTGTGTTGAAAGACCAGGGCGGATTTTTAGCGTCCGGCATTTTATAGAAATTTAATCTGGAAAAGCATTGACGCGGCCCCTGTGTTTCCGGTATGATAAAACGTGCGTCGATGGGATCACTAGCCCCGAACCCGTCGAATGCGGGCGAACAACGCGCTGACCTCGCGGAGAACGCCAGGCAATTTATTGGGGAGGAATCACCTGTGAATACCTTCATGGCAAAAGTCGGCGAAGTGGATCGCCAGTGGTATGTCATTGACGCAACCGATCTGGTGCTGGGTAGGCTGGCTTCTCAGGTCGCGCTCATGCTGCGCGGCAAGCACAAGCCCACCTTTACGCCCCACATTGACACCGGCGATTACATCATCGTCGTCAACGCGGAAAAGATTCACCTGACGGGTAAGAAGCTGGATCAGAAGTTCTACCGCCATCACACCGGGTATCCGGGCGGCCTGAAAGAGACCAGCTACCGCAACCTCATGGCCGCCAAGCCCGAGTTCGCGCTGAAAGAAGCCGTTCGCGGCATGTTGCCGAAGGGGCCCATCGGCTATGCGATGCTCAAGAAGCTGCACGTCTATCGCGGCGCGGAGCATCCGCACGAAGCCCAGAAGCCCGTCGAGTTTACGATGCAGTAAGGGAGGAGGACGAAAAATGTCTGAGGTTTGCTACAACGCTGTCGGCCGCAGGAAAAAGGCCATCGCTCGCATTCGTCTGATCCCCGGCGAAGGCAACATCACCGTCAACCGTCGTTCGCTCGACGAATATTTCGGCCTTGAGACGCTCAAGATGGCTGTTCGTCAGCCGCTGACGCTCACCGATACGCTGGCCCGCTTCGACGTGCTGGCCACCGTCAATGGCGGCGGCTACACCGGCCAGGCTGGCGCTATCCGTCATGGCATCGCCCGCGCGCTGGTCAAGGCGGACGAGGAACTCAAGTCCGCCATCAAGAAGGCTGGCCTTTTGACTCGCGATCCGCGCATGAAGGAGCGCAAGAAGTACGGCCTCAAGGCCGCCCGTCGCGCGCCCCAGTTCTCGAAGCGCTGATCCCGGTCATACGCAATCGAAAGCCCCGCTATGTGCGGGGCTCTTTCATTCTTCTTACGGGAGGGGTAGCTTTGGGAGACATCCTGTTCAGGTC
>JAEVZE010000298.1 GCA_023392395.1 Bacillota bacterium | reverse complement strand
CTTCAAGCTGAAGCACCTGGGCGATTTCCCGCTCAAGCTGGAAAAGAAGCCGGAATGCTGCTGAAAGGGGCGCCAAAAATCCGCAATGCGGCTTTTCAACGCGATGGAAGTATACTGCGCGAGCCGGAAATTCTCACGAATTTCCGGGCGGCTCGCTGACGGAAGGGATTGTTTCATCCACCAGTGTCCGCTACTTACGGTTGAAACACGTTCCCGGCGCGCATGCCGCCGGGAGCGAATTGAAAGACGACGAGGTTCGGCTGCCTGTCGCCTGGAAAGGTTGCAAGGTACGCCGGGTTTGCAAGCAAGCGGACTGCCTGCTATTTCTGCGGGGTTGTCCGCTTTTTGTGACCGCTGACTGCCGCATCTGGCCTCGGAAGAGGCGTTCAATGAGCGGCGCGGGGCGCTTCGGCGCTCTTGACAAAAATGCGCGGCCTCCCTATGATGAATAATGGATTAACCGGACAGGGTGCGATGCGATTGGTTACCATAGCGGATGTGGCGAAGCGGGCCAGCGTCTCCATGATGACGGTTTCCCGCGTCATCAACAACAGCGGGCACGTCAGCGACCGGACACGCGAGCGCGTGCAGGAGGCCATCGACATTCTCGGCTATCGGCCGAACATGCTGGCAAAGGGGCTGGCCACCGGGCGCAGCAAGCTGATCGCCTACGTCATGTCCAACCTGTCGGATCCTTTCCACAGCCTCGTCAGCAAGGGCATTGAAAACGCGTGCTTTGAACGCAACTACACCGTCATCATCTGCGACACCGGCTCGGATCAGCGCGTCGAGGACTGCATCGACATGCTGATCGACCGCCAGATCGACGGCGCCATTTTTCATCACCTGAACATGTCCCCCGAACAGGTGGCCCGCCTCGCGGCCGGCAATGTACAGTGCGTCATGATCGACAACGAGGTGGAGCTTCCGGACGTGTCCAGCGTCGATTCGGACAATTATCAGGGCGGCATGATGGCCACACAACACCTGATCGCCAAAGGCCACACAAACATCGGCTGCATCACCGGATTTTTGGATGAACCCCACTCCTGTGAGGAGTACATCGACAAATTTCAGCGAAAAATCTGGCGCGACCGCACGCAGGGCTATTTGGACGCGCTCAAAGGCGCGGGCCTTGCGCAGGGCGTCCCGTACGAGGGCAGCGGCGGCCTGAAGCAGGGCTTCCTGCTGGCGCAGGGCTACGTGCGCAAGATCATGCGCCTGCCCGATCCGCCAACGGCACTGTACTGCGGCAACGACGTCATCGCGCTGGGCGCGCTGAGCGAACTATTGGAGATGAAGGTCCCGGTGCCCGAGCGGATGGCCGTCGTCGGCCACGACGGACTGGAAATGTCGACCATTCTGTACCCGCGCGTCACCACCATCGTGCAGCCGCGCTATGAGATGGGCTTTACCGCCGCCAACATGCTGCTCGACCTGATCGAGCGGGACGCGCCCGTCGAGCACAAAATCGTGCATTCCACGCTTTTCCAGGGGGATACCACCTGACCCCCGCGCCAAACGACGCGCCTGCACAACTGTAAAATGGCCCTGCGCACATTGTAAAAAAATTATGAATTCCCCTATTGACAGACGCATAATCTGGATAGTATAATATGCCTGCAAGCGCATGTTAGCGTTAACATCTTGGAGGCGGTGTCATGACCGGCAAGCAGAACTGGTTCGTCGTCGACGGATACAGGCCCTTTGCGCAGGCGGGCGCGTGCGACAATTACGAAGGCCATGAGTGCGTTATGATCCTCAACTGCAACGGTCAGGACGCGCATTGCCTGATCGACGTATACTTCGCCGACCGCGAGCCGGTTCTGGGCATTGCGTACACCGCGAAAGCGCGGCGCGTCAGCGCGTTCCGGAGCAATGACCGTTTGGTCTTTGGCAGCCTGGAGCTGCCGGAGAACCTGCAGTACTCGCTGCACATCCGGTCCGACATCGGGGTGATCGTGCAGTTCGGGCGGATGGACGTCAATCAACCCAACCTTTCCTATCTCGCGACGCTCGGATTTCCGCAATAAGCGGGCACTGAAAACCCCCGAAGGTTTTTCAGCGCATGGGAAGAAAGCTGCGTGCGCCTGAAATTCTCACGAATTTCCGGGCGGCTCCCTGACCAAAGGAAATGTTTCTTTCATCAGTGTGCGCACTGATGAAGAAACACGTTCCCGGCGCACGGGTCGCCGGGAACGATTGGATGGAGCACCGGGTTGTTTGTTCAAGAAAGGGTGGTTGGCATGGCAAGTGTACGGATTCCCGCCTCGGAATTTCAGGACCGCGTCCGCATGATGCGGGAGAGAATGGCCGCGCGCGCTCTGGACGCGCTGATCGTATACGGAGACGAGTACCGCAAGGAGAACCTCCGGTACGCCTCCAACTACTGGCCGATTTTTGAGCGCGGCGCGATGCTGTTTGGCATGGCGGGCGAGCCGGTCGTTTTGTGCGCGCCGGAGGGCGAGCAGGTCGCGCGGGAGATGAGCGCGTTCCCGGACGTCCGGCTGTTGCCGGACTTCCTGTGCGTGACCGTGCCCGACGAGATCGATTATCCGCTGGCGAACTACACCAGCTTCAAGAAGTTGGCAACGGAGCTCAACGCATCCGGCAAGCTTGAGCGGCTGGGCGTGGTCGGCATCGACGCGATGAGCGTGGGGCTGTACCGGACGATCGGCGAAGCGTTCGCATGCGAGTTGGTCGACGCCAACGACATCCTGTTCGAACTGCGCAGAACCAAGTCGGTCAGCGAAATCGCCTGCCTGCGGGAGGCCGCGCGCATCGCCGATCAGGGCATGAAGGCGATTATGCAGGCAGATATCATTGGCATGAGCGAAATCGCGGCCTGCGGGATCGCGGAAGCCGCCGCCCGCCGCGAGGGCGCAGAGCACATCATCTTCACGGTGTTCGGTTCGGGCAGCCGCACCGCCACGATCGTCGGTCGGCCTACCCGCAAGATCATCGAGGACGGCGACATGATCATGCTGTCGCTGGCCGTACAGTACGAGGGCTACGTCGCCACCTGCGAGTGCCCGTTCGCCGTGGGCAATTATTCCGACGAAACCAAGCGCGTGATCGACACGCTGATCCGCGCCAGCGCCGCCGGCCTTCCGTTCCTGAAGCCCGGAGAACCCATGAAGCACTTCGTGCGCGCGGTGCGGGATTCCTTCCGCGCGGCGGGGCTGTCGCAATACGACGTGTATCCGCCGCTGCATGGCATCGGCTGCGCCGAGGCGGAGAGCCCCTACCCCGACGAGAACACCGACAAGCCCTTTGAGGTGGGCATGACGTTCAATACCGACATCTCGCTGTTTGGGCTGCCCGGCGGCTCCAACCGCATCGAGGAGGGTTTCGTGATCACCGAGGAGGGCGCAAGGACGCTCTCGCCCTACGTGCGCGAGTTCTGCGAGAACTGGCTGAAGGCTTGACCGACCGACGGGAAGGGAGGTATGCCTGTGACGCACAGGGAGCGCTTTCTTTCGACGCTTGAGGGGCGAATCCCTGATCGGAAACCCGTGCTGGCGCACCTGACGATTCAGGCGGCGGAAAAACTGGCGCGGGTGCTTCACAAGGAAGTCGGCTTTGTCGATTCCTTTCTGGCCACGCGCATTTCGCACCGAGACATCCTGCTGGCGCTTGGAAACGACGCGGTTACCGTCGGCGCGACGCGGGGGACGCCTACGGTCACGCTGCCAAACGGCGACGTGCGCGACGAATGGGGCATCACCTACCGCACCGTCGGCTACTACGGCGAGGCGGTGGGGCGGCCGCTGTCCGGTTGCGAAAACGTGGAGGACCTTGAACGCTACCCCTTCCCCGATCCGCTCGCGCC
>JAEVZE010000259.1 GCA_023392395.1 Bacillota bacterium | reverse complement strand
GGCTTCGGGGCCGTAGGCGCGCCCGATGAGGAGCCTGGAAAGCGGCAGCGTCAGGATGATCAGGATCATTGATGGCAGCGAGCGCAGCACGTTGATGACGGACCCCAGCACCCGGTTGAAGGTAGGCATGGGCCTGACGCCCTCACGGTCGGTCGAAAACAGCAGGATTCCCAGCATCAGACCGAACACCATCGTAAACAGCGTGGTCAATGCCGTCATGTACAGCGTCTGCCCGACGGCGGGCCAGACGATCTTCCATACATCGTAGCCAAATGCGCTTCGGATGACCTCCCACAGCGTGTGTTTGTAGGTATTCAGATTCCATCACCTCCTTTCATCCATTCGTCCCTGGAAAATTCCGAATGGATCTTCATAAAGAGCTTTGAGGTCTGGCTCAACGGGTTTTCAGACACCGCCCGGGTGCAGCCGGATTCGACGATCCTGCCATCCTCCAGCACCGCCATGTGGTTGCAGGCGTAACGGATGACCTCCAGTTCGTGGGTGATCAGGATGATCGTCAGCCCCAGGCGCTTGTTGATGCCCTTGAGCAAGTCCAAAATGGACAGTGTGGTCTTGGGGTCGAGGGCGCTGGTGGCCTCGTCGCTCAAAAGCACTTCGGGTTTGTTGGCCAGCGCCCTTGCGATGCCCACCCGCTGCTTCTGCCCGCCGGAAAGCTGGCCGGGGTAGCAATCGATCTTATCGGTCAGTCCCACCAGTTCCAGAATTTCCTCCACCCTGGGGCGGATGTGGCGTTTGGCGATGCCCGCGACCTCCAGCGGATACGCCACGTTTCCAAACACCGTGCGTGAATCGAACAGGTTGAACTGCTGAAAGATCATGCCCAGGCGC
This sequence comes from Bacillota bacterium, assembly GCA_023392395.1. Classification (GTDB taxonomy): domain Bacteria; phylum Bacillota; class Clostridia; order Christensenellales; family Aristaeellaceae; genus JAEZHK01. The sequence continues at coordinate 4,679 of JAEVZE010000259.1, read as the reverse complement.
TGGCGGTAATGGATCAGGCTTTCCTTGTCCAGCGCGGTCACGTCGGTGCCGTCGATCACCACCCGGCCCTCGTCGCTCGTCTCCAGGCGGTTGATCAGCCGGATCATCGTGGACTTGCCCGCGCCGCTGAAGCCGATGATGCCGAAGATGTCGCCCTTTTCGATTTCCAGATCGACGCCCTTCAGCACTTCCACATCTCCGGCGCGAGTGTGGAAGGTCTTTTTCAGGCCCGACACCGTCACGAAAGGTTCCATCCGAAATCATCTCCTCAGCGATAAGTGTCCAAAACGCGATCGTAGATGTCCTCGATCAGCCGGAGGCCGCCGTCATACCCCGCGTAGCCACGGGAAAGTACCAGCCTATGGGCCACCGGCGGGCTTAAGATCAGCAGGTCCGCCTTGATGTCTTTCGACAGATCCCGCTCCCAGGAGCTGCCCAGGATCAGCGCGCGCTGGCGGTTGTCTTCCCCGCGAATCGCCTGCTGGATGACGCCCGCGTCGTTTTCAAAGTCCACCTGGGCGGAGCGTGTGGCGGAGATGTGGGAAAATTCATCCCGGATAACCGGACGGAACTCCTCCGGCGCGTTGTCCACCACGAACTGTCGGGCGGGCAGAATGCCCATTTCATTGACCAGGAATTTCGAAACGCCCAAGGAATAGGTGGAATCCAGCAGTGTGTAGAACCGCCTCGGCTGGCCGTAGCGGAATTCCAGCATGAAGTCGGCCATGCGCTCCAAGTGCGCGTAGAACCGCTTCTCCTCTAGGGATACGAAGTCTTCGACCGGATCCCCGGGAAGATTCAGCGCCCCGCCCACCGCCCGCAGGAAGCGGCTGGACTCGATGCCGCCGATGGGCAGGTAGGGAAAGTGCAGGAAGGGCGTTCCAAAGCGGTCTTGCAGGTGTTTTGCGATGCCCAGCCCGCTCCACGCGCTGACCACGATGTTAAGGGCGGCGTTGGGGATCGAAAGCCACTCCGAAACGCCCTGGGACCTCTGCCCGAACAGAATGTTGACGGTCAGCCCCAGCCCGGTCAGGATGCGCTTGAGTTCCTCCAGGTTTCCCTCCCAGTAGGGGTCCTGGTAGGGCAGCGTGGCGAACACATTGACCAGCTTCGGGTTCACTGTGCGGTTCTCCGAGAATCTGTCCACGTACTGGTCGATGATGGCATTTACGACCTGCTCGTGGCTGACGTAGTTGCTGCTTTTGAAGCCGCCGGTCTCGCAGTGGACGATGGGGCGGCCCTGCTGCTGAAACTCGCCCGTCACGGAGGCGATGTCGTCGCCCACGATGTCGGAGGTGCAGCCGGTCAGCACCACAAACAGGTCCGCGTCGATCACCTGGAACGCGCCTTCGATCACGGTGCGCAGCTTGTCTTCACCGCCGTAGACGATCTCCTTTTCCGTGGAGTTGGTGCACGGGATGGTGTTGCCGCCCGCGTAGCCCTCGCCCTGGCCGATCAGCCCGCTGATCTTGCCGCTGCAGCCGGGGCCTGCATGCACGATGGGGGCGGCGCGGCGGATGGCCACCACCGTCTGCTGCGCGCCCAGCGCGCAGGTGTACCGGGGCTGCTCAATGAGACACGACATGGGCGTTCCCTCCCAGGAAGTGATAGGGGTTCTGCGAGAGCCACCACTTTGTGTAGGGCATCTGGCTGTGGCGGGCCAGGTTTTCGACGAATTCGCGGTTGTCGAGGGCCTCCAGAATGCGCTCGGCGTAATTAAGGATCCCCTGGTAGCCGAAGCCGAACTGCTCGTCGCCGATCAAAAGCGTCGGGATGCCCAGCTTCGCGCCCCACAGCGTCATGCCGCCGTGTCTCGCGACCATCAGATCCGGCCGCACGCGGTTTAAGATGTTCACCAGCTCATACGCCTGCTTGTTGCACACGTTGTAGCTCTTCACATCGCCGTAGGTGCGCACGTCGTGGGCCAGCGCGTCGGAGGTGGGATCGCCGTTGTCGTAGACCGGGTCGTGGTGGAAGATCGCCGCGCCCTGGACGCTCAGGCCCAATTCGCGCAACAGTGCGATCAGCGCGTGGCCGTGGGCCGCGCCCGCGGTCAGGTAAGCGGTCTTGCCTTCGAGTTTTTCGCGGTAGGCTGCAATTTGGGGCAGCACCCGCCGGTGTTCGCGCTCGATCAGTTCTTCAATCTGCTCCTGCCGGTCCAGCACCCGGCCCAGCTCCCGCAGCCATTGGTCGGTGCCCTCAACGCCGTAGGCGGGCGGGGCCTTGATCTCCGGAACGCCGTACACCTGCTCCAGCGCCGCGCCCAGGTACGTGCCCAGCGTCGGACAGATCTGGATGGTCGCCGCGGCCTCGGAGATGCGCGAAAGCTGCGCAACCGTCGAGAACGGCACGACGTACTCCGGCTCGTAGCCCAAGGGCCTGAGCAAATCCTCAAAGATGTGGCTGCCCCAGAAGTTGATGATGTTGACCTTGTTGCTCTTTTCCTTCGGCGGCTTTACGATCTTGCGGACGATGGAATGGTAGGCCGAGTCGAAGCCGGTGGTCCAGATCTTGGACTTGAAGCCTTCGCAGAAGCAGGCGACCACCGGGATGCCCAGTTCTTCGGTCAATTCGTTCGCCGCGCCCTCCACGTCGTCGCCGATGATGCCCGACGCGCAGGAGGTGGTGATAAAGACCGCGTTGGGGCTCACCCGCTTGTAGACCTCGCGCACGACTTTGATCAGCTTTTCGGTCGCGCCGAAGATGGTATCCTGCTCGGTCAGGTTGGTGGAGAAGTAGCGGCCGGTGACGGGGGGAAGCCCCCGCTCCATCTGGCCGACCCGGTAGACGTAGTTGAACCCGAAAAAGTCGCCCGCGCAGCCCACCGGCGCGTGGTTGACCACGGCGGCGTCGGTGATCATGGAAAGCTGGCAGAAGGCGTTGCCGGAGCTGCAGCCCATGCACTGGCTGAAGGAACGGGTGCTGTCCCTCAGCGTCCCGGCCCTGGCGCAGCCTACCAGCTCGCCCGCCGTGCCCTCAAACCCGGTGATGGAGCCCAGCCGGATCTCCCGGATCTGCACCTCTGGGGCGGCAAGATTGACCTTGGACATGCTTGACCCTCCTCTACGATGGAGCGATGGAGCAGATTGTTTGATGGGACGGGTCGCCGCTTTGGGGCTTTACTCATTCCCGGCGACCCGCGCGCCGGGAATGGTTTCCAGAACCAGTGCGCACACTGGTGGCGGAAACATCCTTCAGGCAGCGAGCCGCCCGGAAATTCCGCAGGATTTCAGGCTCGCGCAGCTTTTCCTTATGCGAAGAAAAGCCGCGAAGCGGATTTTCTTCGCCCATCAAATGCCTTGGGCGGCCGAGCGCACCTCGCCCGACTCCATGCCGATCAGTACGTCCGCCCAGCGGTCGGCCCACTCCCGCAGTTCCTGGGTATTGAGCGGCGAGGGCACGCCCGAAACCGTGTGGGCGTCCACCCTTCGCGCCAGTTCCCGGTAGATTTCGGCCTGCGGGCTCTCCGGCGCGGCCTCGATGGTGGTGCGGCCCTTGAGTTCAGACTGAGTGACGGTGAGGGACCGGGGCACATACTGCATCACCTGGGTATTTGTGCGGCGCACGAAGTCGTCCACGATCTCCTTCTGGTAGGGATGGTTGATGGAGTTGGCGATCACCCCGCCCAGGAGCGCCCCGCCCGCGTTGGAATATTTCTGGATGCCCTTGAACAGGTTGTTGGCCGCGTACACCGCCATGAAGTCGGAGGAGGTGACGGTGAACACGTGCTCCGCGATCCCCTCGCGGATGGGCACCGCGAACCCGCCGCACACTACGTCGCCCAACACGTCGTAGATCACGTAGTCCAGGTCCAGTTCCTCGAAGATGCGCTGCTGTTTTAAAAGCGTCACCGCCGTGGTGATGCCGCGCCCCGCGCAGCCCACGCCCGGCGCGGGACCGCCCGCCTCCACGCACCAGATGCCGCCAAAGCCCTTGAAAATGGCCTCATGGGCGTCCACCGTGCTGTTCTCGCGGAGTAGGTCCAGCACCGTCGGGATGTAGGTGCCGCCGCGCAGCGTGTTGGTGGAATCGGCCTTCGGGTCGCAGCCGAACTGCATCACTTTGTAGCCCATTTCGGATAGCGCCGCCGAGAGGTTGGAGGTCGTGGTGGACTTTCCAATGCCGCCTTTTCCGTAAATTGCGATTTGCCGGATTTTCTTGGCCAACGGTCAAACCCCCTAGATGAATTTTGAAGCGCAGCTTTCCTGCGGGAACATGGTAAAGCGCGCGGGAACGCAAACGGATGCATAGACCTTCAAAACCTTATGGACTGTACGAAAAGGGTATAAAAATGGGGCGGAACGATGCGCTCCGCCCTTGGTTGTCTTTCGTCAAGGCCAATGAAGCCTATGGCGAACCAAGCAAACGGGCGCCGGCGCGGGTCATGCACATAGTGCACATGGTGCACATCTCGTTCATGCCAAAGCGCCCCATCATCCTGGTCGTCACGCCGATCGCCCCCTTTCAAATAATCTAATTCCTATATGTTTAATTGGTATTTGCTATTGGAGCGAGTATAGCACCGGGACAAGCGCGCTGTCAAGCGCTTCCGGGGAAATTTACATTTCGGCCCAGTGGTCGGAGCGTCCTCGCCCCGGCGCGTGTTTTCAGCGCCCTCGGCGCGCACAATGCCCCGGCGCGCGTTTTCAGCGCCTGGCGTGCATTGCTATGCCCCGGCG
>JAEVZE010000235.1 GCA_023392395.1 Bacillota bacterium | reverse complement strand
TTGTTCAGATCGTGGTAGAGGTTCGCCATCTTGACGACGGCTTCCGGATGCTGAGCGCCCTTCTTCGCCACGATGATGTTGTTGACCGAATACATGTTGTTACTGGTCTTGGCGGGCTGATCGTCCGCGGAGACGACGGGCACCGGTACCCAATCGGCGTTCGGGTTCATATCCAGATGCAATACCAGCGGCCAGTAGGCGCCCCACAGGTCCATGAACACAATGCCGCACTTGTCATTAAAGATATCCTGGCGCATCATCTCTTCGTCATAGGTGGCGAAGTCGGGGTTGAAGTAGCCCTTCTGGTAGTACTCCTGCAGCTTCAAAAGGGCCTTGCGGGTGTTCTCCCGGTAGTCCGGGCCGAACATGGCGCTCTGCAGCTTGTCGGTCTCCTCCACCGCCCACTGGTTGGGGTAGACGTGGAACATGTTGAAGAAGGACGGGTTCAGCCCCCACACGGTGGAGCCCAGGCTGGCGGCGGAGGCGGCCACGGCGTAGGTGTCGGCCGCGCCGTTGCCGTCTGGGTCCTTGTTCACGAAGGCGTCCATGATGGTTTCAAGGTCGGCCAGCGTCTTGGGCGTCTCAAGGCCCAGCTTCTCAAGCCAGTCGGCGCGGATCCAGATCATCTGGCAGGTGTCGTGGTAGGTGAAGCCGTTGGTCAGGCCGTAGGTCTTGCCGTCCCGGGTGGCTACGTCCAGAAGGGATGCGTACTGGCCGGTCAGGTACTTCTTGGTGTACTTGGAGGCGTACTGTTCGATGGCGTCCGTCAGGTCCTCCAGCATGCCGGCCTTGTACAGCATCTCAAACTGCTTGCGGTTGACGGCGAAGTAGTCCGGCAGGTCGCCGGAGGCGATCATGACGTTCATCTTCTCTTCGCCCTGGGAGCCAGGGCAGGTCCACAGGAAGCTGTACTTGATGCCCAGCGTCTCTTCCCAGCGGCGGGTGTAGACGTTATTGTTGATGTCGTCCCCGGCGGGGAACCAGAACGCGCCGTCGTTGGCGGTGTGCACCATCGTCACCGAGATGGGCGGGTCGTACTTGCCGAGGGGGTCCTGGGCGGGTTCGGCGTTCGGGTCGAGCTGGCTTGCGGAGGCCGCCCCGGTCAGGACGAGCAGTAGCGCGATGGCCATGGACAGGATCCTGAGCTTCATGTGTCTTGTCCTCCCTTTCCTATTTCAAAGAGTGCCTGACTCACGGAAATCGGATTGCACAAGCGATGGATAACCTGCTGGGCTCTCATCGTTCCCGGCGACCTGTGCGCCGGGAAAGGTTTTCGGTACCAGTGCGCACACTGGCATCGCAATTCCACAAGGCAGTGAGCCGCCCGGAAATCCTGCAGGATTTCAGGCTCACGCAGTTTTCTTCCTTCGCGTTGAAAAGCCGCCCGGCGGATTTTCAACGCCTGCGCAGCGCGTGAAGCGTGTCTTGGTAGATACGGTCAATTTCCTCCGCTCGGGCGGCGTCCAGCACCGGGTCCATGGTCTCGTACCCGGCGGAGACGCGCTCCACGTACTCGTGCGCGCGGGCGTAGAGGTCCGGGGTCTCCTTGCGCCGCCAGGGCTCCCACTGGTCCCGCCACAGCGTGCGGGACGGGGCCTCCCAGTAGCTCCTGCGCATGTGCTCCACGGTGTGCTCCTCGGCGATGTAGTTGCCGGAGATGCCGATCTCCTGGATGAGCGGCAGCGCGTCCGGATCGTAGTAAACGCCCTTGCGAACGAAGTTGTAGGCGTCCAGCCAGTCGTTGTCGATGACCAGCTGCTCCAGGCTCACGCCTTGGTCCGCGCCCACGATGCCTTGGCAGCCGATGCCGTTTGTGCCGGAAAGCACCGCGAAGAGGCCATTGAACGCCTTTTCAAAGCCGCACTGGTAGTCCGGCAGGCAGGCGTCGGACAAGGCGGAGTTGGAGCCGCCGCCCCAGCCGTAAAAGCGCCCCATCTGGCCGGACACCATGCCAAACAGCGCCTGCGTGGGCGAGCCGAAGGAGCACAGCGTGGTGCGCAGGTCCATGGTGTGATTCGAGAAGCTCAGGTAATTGGAGAACTTGCCGGAGATGGCGTAGATGACCACGTTGGTGCCGGTGATCTCCGCCAGTTCCAGCACGCAGGAGCCCCACAGGCTCATCGGCCCGGTCGCGCCAGACACCACCATCGGCGCGGTGCCGATGGGCATGCCCGCCTCCGCAAACACCAGCGCCATCGAAAGCGACGAGCCCATGAAGCCCAGCGGGCTGATGGTCTCCAGCAGGTAACTGGGCGTGTGGCCCATGACTTTGCCCATCTCGATGATGCCGCGGCCGCTCTCCGGCGACAGGATGTAGGTGCCGCCGGGATTGGTGGAGTACAGGTACAGTTCCCGGAAGGAGGCGATGTCTGTTTCGTTGAAGGCGTGATCCTTGGGGATGACCACCGCTGACGAGCACCAGTAGTTTTTGAGCGTGTCGGTGACCCGCGCGCCCTTGCGCACGTCCATCATGGTGCCCTCCCGGCGGGTGAAGCCTGGATAGTCCACGATGAACACCTGAGTGGACACGCTGCCCTTGATGACGGACGGCTCCTCCGGCACAGGTTCCTTGGGCTTGAAGGTGGTCAAAAGCTCCTGGGTCAGCGCGCGAGGTACTTTCACCCGCTGTGAGGCGCGGTCCACCACACACCCGATCTTTTCACAGGCGTCCAATACCCTTGGGTGGGGCACGCTCATGCCGACGGTTTCCAGCACCGTCAAAGATTCTTGATGCAGCTTTTGGACCTCGGCCTCCGTCAGGACGTCGACAAATTTGTGCACCAGAGCCATCAGATCGCCTCCTCGTTCCTCATCACTTCACCCGGCCAAACGGCCGCCGAGCGCTCAATTTCCTCCACAATGTCGGATAGATTTGCGCAGCGGCCGCGGCGCACGTAGCAGCTGGACGCGGCGTTGCCGGTCATGAGGCACCCGTTGGGGCTCAGCCCCGCCAGAAGGCCCAGCATGAAACCCGCGTTGAAGTTGTCGCCGCCGCCGGTCAAAAGCACCGGCTGTTCCGCAAGCCGGGTGGCGAGAGTCTCCTCCCCTTCCGGACCAAAAACCCTGGCGTAGCGCAGTGAGTGGTGGACCAACAGATCCACGCTTTCGGTTTCGTATAGCGCGCGTGCCCGGTCCCGAAGCTCCCCGCCCGGCATAAGGTCTGCCTTGTCCGTCAGCGAGGCGAGTTCGCCGTCGTTGACGGAGAGCACCGTGCGCGCCTGGCGGCGGAGAAGCCGAAGGGTTTCCAGCAGGTCCTCGATTTCCTCGCCGGTTCGGTGGGTCATGTCGGCGGTGTCGCAAAATACGTACCGAGGTTTTTTCGCGAGCGTTGGCAGGAGACCCTCCGCGATGCCGCGCCACAGCGCGCGCATCTCGGGCACCTCGCCCCAGTTGAGCAGCGCCAGCACGTCCGCACCCTCCAGCGCCTTCATCAGCTTTGTCTCGCCCGCGCGGCGCAGAAACGCCTCGTAGGTCATGCCCGCCATGCCGCCGTTGTCCGACAGAAACAGCTTGCAGGCGTCAAATTCCACCGCCAGGCAGAAGCCCGGCTCTCCGTAGGACACCACCCCGGCGCCCGCCTTCAGCGGCTCAAACGCCTCCGAAACGCTTGGGAAGCCCAGCGTGCCCACGCAGGTGCACTGTGCGCCCATCGCCATCAGCGCCAGCGCGGTATTGGGCATGTTGCCGCCCGGCCGCGCCTGCACGCCGTCCAGCGACAGGTACGCGCTGTTCTCCTTGCGCGATGCCAGAAAGCGGGCCATCTCGTCCATCGTCTCAAACTGCCGCCCGTCCGGGCCCGCCGCCCGGTGGGCGATCCTGTCCACAAAGCCATCCAGCCCCAGCACGGCGCGGGGTGCGCGGGACGAGCCCGCGTGCCGCTTCAGCCGCTCCAGTACCTCCGGCACATTCATCGTATCAACACCTTTGTCTTGGTTTGCCGCCCCATTACCAGCGCAACTCCGGCAGGATCTCAGCCTGGCGCTCACACATTTCGTTGATCAGGGCGACGGCGTTGTTGTAATTGGAGATGGTGGGGTCGATCAGCATCGCCTCAAGCAGCTTGTGACGGGATTTCTCCGCATAGGCTTCGATCAAAAGCTGTGCGATCACGCCCTGGGTCGAGATCATGTGGGCGATGGCCGCGGGCAGCGGCTTTTCGGCCGCCACCGGATGAATGCCCCGGCCGTCCACCATCGCGGGCACCTCCACCACCATTTCGGCGGGCAGGTTGGACACCAGACCCCGGTTGGGCACGTTGACCGCGCCGATCAGGCGGGGCTTGTTGAAAAAAATCGCCTCCGCGATCGGGATGCCGTACTCGCCGGAGCCTCGAATCTGCCCGTCTTTCAGGCGGAAGTTGGCCTCAAAGCCCGGGTCCCCGTTGCCCTCCGGCTTTTCCTTCGGGAACAGATCGCGGGCGGTGGGGTTTGAGGAGAAGCTGTACACGAACTCGGGCACCTGCCCGCCGTGCCAGGGGTCGTTCCGGACGGGATCGAAGAAGTACTGGATCTTGGAGCTGGCCAGCATTTCGTCGCTCCAGGCGATGTATTCGCCGATATGGTTGGTGCCCGGGTACGGGTACAGCCCAAACGTCCGGAACATGAGCCGGGACAGGCCCAGCTCGTCCCAGTGGGCCAGCCAGTCCATCTGATTTTCTTTTTCCCGCAGCAGCGGGTACAGGTCTTCGCCGGTGGATTTCCGGGCGATCTTCGTGAACCAGCCGAAGTGGTTGAGGCCGTACACCTGGGTGTCCAGCTCCTCCTTGGGCAGCTCCAGGATGGCGGACAGCTGGTCCACGCCCATGCCCTCGCCGTGGCACAGGCCTACGACCTTGGCCTTGGTCAGTTTGTTGACCGCCTCCACCAGCTTGGCCTCGGGGTTGGTGTAGTTGAGCAAATAGGCGTCCGGGCACACCTTCTCCATCGTCCGGGCGATCTCAAGCGTCGGACCGAGATTGCGCAGCGTGTGGAACATGCCGCCCGGTCCGCCGTTTTCGCCGTACACCTGGCGGAAACCGTAGCGGCGCGGGATGTGGAAGTCCATTGACCAGTAGCGGTAGCGGTCCACTTCGATGGCCGAGACCACGAAGTTTGCGCCCTCGAGCGCCCTGGCAAGGTCCGTGGTGGCGGTAAGCTTCACATTCCGGCCGGAGGCTGCGATGGCCTCCCGCGCGAAAGCCTCGCTGACCCTCAGCGCGTTCTCCTCGATGTCCATCAGCGCGATTTCAAGATCCACCGCCTTGATGGATTCGTTCAGCAGGATGTCGCCCAGCGTCGCGGGGCAAAAACACACGCTCCCGGCGCCTA
>JAEVZE010000301.1 GCA_023392395.1 Bacillota bacterium | reverse complement strand
GGAGAGCGCAAACAGAGAATAGACCGGCTCCAGCTCGTTTTCCAGCATCCGGGAGACAAAGTGGTTCTCCTGCTTCAGGTAGGTGCGCGTCGAGAGCGTGGAGAACAGGAGGATCGACCGGCTGACTCCGCACAATTCGCCTTCGACCTCCTTGAGGTTCTCGCCCAGCGAGCGCTTGAGCTCCCGCTCGAAGCGGGGCAGCGTCGTGTGCACGACGCGGCCGTTCTTCATGCGCTGGTTGGCCTCCCGGATCACCTTGGAGAGGTAGGGTGAGGGCTCCAGATGGTCGCCGCCGTTGGACAGGTAGATCTTGTCGGTGGTGGCGTAGCCATGGAAGTTTTCGATGAACTGGTCCAGCCGGGCGGCGGTGATCTCCGGGTCCTCCGACAGCTCCGCGCCGGTGCAGTAGCCGTCGGGCATCAGGATGGTCAGGATGCGGGTGCCATCCGGGGCGCGCCAGAAGAATTCGGTCTTGTCGATCTCCTGGGTCGCGCCGCGCCAGAACATGATCGTGTCCATGCCCAGCTTGGAGAGGATCTGCGGCATCTGCGAGGGGTGGCCGAAGGAGTCCGGCAGATACCCGATCTGCATTTTCTCCGCGCCGAAGCTTTTGGCGACCCGCGTGCCCAAAAGGTAATTGCGGATGTGGGATTCGCCGGTGATCAGGACCTCGTCGGGCAGGATGTACCACGGCCCGATCACGATCCGGCCTTCCCGGATGTACTTGGTCAGCTTTTCGCGGTTGTACGGCTTGACCTGAAGGTAGTCCTCCAGCGGTAGCGTCTGTCCGTCCATCATGAACGACACGAATTCCGGGTCGTTGTCCAGGATTTCCAGAAGGCCGTCGATCAGGTGCACCAGACGGATGCGCGTCTTTTGAAAATTCATGTACCATTCCCGGTCCCAATGCGTCTTGGTCACCGCGTAGAGCGTATACTTTTTGTCCATCGATCCAGGTCCCTCCGTATTCTCAAAAGTTGCCGGGCGCGCACGGCCCCGCGGCGGGAAACGTTGATCCGGGCGCAATGCGCCGCCCGCGCGGCGCGCAGGCGGGCCGCGATGATACCAATCCAAAGCATTAATTATTCGTCGTACCGGGTCTTTTCGCGCAGAACCGTGTCGCCTTCCGCTCGACGTAGCGCTGCTACGCCTCACTCCGGCTCCTTGTTCTGCATCAAAAATCCCTCGGCCCTTTGGATTAATTACTGTTTTTACTTGGTATGAAGGCGCGATTGAATCTCTTACGGTTTATCCCTTGACCGCGCCGGCGGTCAGCGCCGCCACAATGTATTTCTGCAGCAGCACGAAAAGCACCACGACGGGCAGAATGGTCAATATGCTCGCGGCGGCCAGGTAATGGGTGGTCACCTGTTGCAGCGTGCCCTGCAGGTTGACCAGCATCACGGAGACGGGCATTTTGCTGGGCGCGTCGATCAGGATGTAGGGCACGATGAACTGCGACCAGCTGGCGATGAAGATGAGCAGCACCGCCGAGAACACGCCCGGCGCGATTACCGGCAGGATCACCCGCCACACGGTTTCGACCTTGGTGCAGCCGTCGATGGTCGCCGCCTCATCCAGTTCTTTCGGGATTGTGTCGATGAAGCCCTTTAGGAACCACACCTGGAAGGGCGCGGAGATCGCCACATAGATGCAGATCAGTCCCGAATAGGAGTTCAGGAGCCCCAGCGCGCTGAAGTAGCGGTAGATCGGCACCACCGCCACCAGCGGAGAAATCATCTGGAACATCAGAATCGCGAACTGCAGCGCCTGGCTGCCCTTGAATTTCATGCGGGAGAAGCAGTAGGCCGCTGGGATCGAGACCAGCAGCGTCACGATGATCGTGCCCAGCGTGATCTCGGTCGAATTCCACAGCCCCCGCTGGAACACGATCTGGTCGAACAAGTATTTGTAATTTTCCCACATTGGGGTCTTGGGGAAGAGGCTGAGCGGCACCTGGAACAATTCCATCACCGACTTCAGCGATAGCGACAGAATCCACAAAATCGGGAACAGGAAAAACAGCACCACCAGCGCGAAAAACAGGTACAGCGCGATTTTGATCAGGCGCTCGCGGAGTTTCACGGACATCTTTATCGCTCCTCCCCGTTCGCCCGCATATAGATGAGGGAAAATACCACGTTGATCATGAGCAGAATCACCGCGATCGCGCAGCCCTTGCCCAGGTCCAGCTGCTGGAAGATCGTGCGGTAGGAGCTGAGCACCAAGACCTCGGTACTGCGCCCCGGCCCGCCGCCGGTCAGCGGCATGATCATGTCGAAGGTGTTGAACGTGTTGATGACGTTGAGCAGGATGTTGACCATGATGACCGAGCGCATCGACGGCACGATGATCTTCAGGACCTTCTGCCACCCGCTCACGCCGTCCACGTCGGCGGCTTCCAGAATGTCCAGCGAGACGGTCTTGAGCCCCGCGTACAAAAGGATCATGCTTTGCGCGGTGCCGCGCCAGACGTTGGCGATGGAGATGTTGAGGAGCGCGTTCTTCGGGTCGCTCAGGAAGGCCACCTGGTTCAGGCCAAGCAGCGACAAGAGGTAATTGAAGATGCCGGACGTATTCTCGGCGTAGAGGATTTTCCAGATGATGCCGATCGCGACCCCCGGGATCGCCCAGGAGATCAGGGACACCGTGCGGACCACCACCGTGCCGCGCAGATGCCGCTTTTCGGCGCTGTCCACGGTGTAGGCGATGCCAAACCCCAGTAGAAACTGAAACACCACGCTGAAGGCGACAAAGAAGCCCGTCACCCACAGTACGTTTCCAAACGCGGAGTCCTGAAACACCCGCGCGTAGGAACTGAACGTGAAGTCCGCTTCCATCGTCTTGAGCGTCGCGTTGGTAAAGCTCAGCCGGATCACGTCGGCCAGCGGAAACAGGAAGAACGCGCACAGAAAGACGAGGAGAGGCAGAATCCACAGTATCGGCCGGTCGCCCATCGCAACGCGCCGTTTTGGCCCAATGGCCCTTTGTCTTGTCATGGGCTTCACCCCTTCGGGAGGATGCGTAATGGAAATACGCCGCCGGGATGCGCGCAAGGAGCCTTGCGCGCATCCCGCGGATGGTTTGGTTTCAGCCGTTAGGATTTCTTCGCGTACTCGGCGTCCACGTTGGCCGCCATGGTGTCCAGCGCCTGTTCGGGGGTGGCGACGCCGGTGATCACATCGGAGATCGCAACCTGGAACTCGGTGGAGATGAAGTTGTAGATCTCAACGCCGGGGCGGACTTCGCCGTAGGCCAGAGCGTTTTTGAAGCCCTGGGCGGTGGCGTCGGTCTGGAAGCGCTCCACTTCGTACAGGTCCGCGCGGCAGGGCAGGTTGCCGGTGGCGGTGGTGTAGCCGTCCATGCCCTCGTCGCTGATGTACACGTCGATGGCCAGTTCCGCCGCCAGCTTGCGCTTCACGTCGTCCTTGGCGAACACGCCGCAGGTCCAGCCGCCGCAGCAGGTCTTGACTTCGCCGCCGTCCATCGCCGGGAAGGTGGTGATGTCATACATGGCGTTGAAGGCGTCCTTGCCCATCACCTGGGCCAGCTGGGTGGCGACCCAGCTGCCGCCCACGAACATGGCAACCTTGCCGGTCAGCACGTCCGCGTTGACGTCGCCGTCGGTCATGAAGGAGGTGACGCGGGTGGGGGTGATACCGTCGTCGATGGTCTTCTTGAGTGTGTTGAACAGGGACAGCATCTTGTCGCGGTTCTCGCCCTCATTGAAGATGGGCTTGCCGGAGTCGTCCACGATCTTGCCGCCCAGCGACCAGTACAGCGGCCAGATGTCACAGGAGGTCGTCTCGTTCTTGCCGGCCGGATACAGGAACATGTAGCCCTGGTCCTTCAGGCCCGCCATGGTGGTGAACACTTCGCCCCAGGTCTTGGGGGCCGTGGGGATCAGGGCCTTCTGGTAGTACAGCGCGCGGACGTCGGTGTCAATCCACATCGCCTTGACTTCGCCGTCCCGAACCATCGCCTGCTGGGCGAAGGGGAACCAGCTGTCCACTTTGAGGCCGCGCTCGTTGAACACGTCGGTCACGTTCTGGAGGTAGGGGTAGTAGCTGGGCAGCACGAAGCTGTCGACGGAGGCCAGGTCCGGGGCGTTGCCGGCTGCGGCCTGGGTCAGGAGCTTGGCCATCGCGTCCTGGATGTTCACGGTCTGCGCGGTGATCTTGATGCGGACTTCGGGGTGTTTCTTGACGAACTCGACCGCCTTGGCCTTGAAATAGTCGGCGACGGGCTTGTTGGCGGAGTCGAACGCCTCCTGCGGCAGCCAGGTCAATTCGATGGTCGCGTCGTCGTAGCCGACGCTGTCGGCGGTGACGGTGGGCTCGCCCTTGTCTTCGGCGATGGCCACCATGCACGTGCCGATCGAAAGGACCAGCGCCAGGAACAGACTCATGATTCGCTTCATGGTGAATCCTCCTTTGGTCTTGTGTTTCCCGATATCTGTACGGCCGCCGGACCCTTTACGAAACCCGTGCGCATCGGGTTTTAAGAAGTCCATTGCGTGCCGTGAACAGAACTGTGCCCGACCGCGCCGCCGCGGGGGCAAAAGGACCGGATTCCGGCGGTGCGCCCGGCCCGCCCCAGCGGATTTCCTGCCGCGCTTTGGCCGCCTCCCGGAAACAACCGCAGTATAGCATTCAGGCAGAATAGTGTAAATGTACCATTCTGCCATTCCGGGGGAATGCGTGGGTAAAGTTATGCCATCTTTTTATCAGACGGGTGAAACGCATGAATATTTCAATAAACGACGCTGGATTTATTGGAAGAATAGCATAATCTAGCCTATAAATTTATGCCCGCGTGTAATGGATAATTGACAAGCTCGGCATGATTCTGCACCGTTATGGCAGCTATTTACATTTACCAAATGTCGTCACAGGTGTATACTGTCGACATTGGAGGTGATGGATATGCATCCGGTGGAGGCGCGGGTCATTCAGCTCCAGCCGGCGACGGGACGAACCATCCAGTTTGCCGATCTAGCCGTATACTGTTCCAACATCTCCATGCTGATCAACCCGCCGGGCACGAAGACGCCGCCCCACTTCCACGATTTCTACGAATTCCTGCTGCTGCTGGAGGGCAGGCAGTTCATGTCCGTACTTGGGCATGAGCAGGTCAACAGCGAGGGCGACTTCACGCTGATGCCTCCGAACGTGCTGCACGGCCACGACGATTACCCGGGCTACGACCAGCGGGCCGTCGTGATCCGCTTTACGGCAAAGAAAACGGAGTGCCCAGAAAATGTCGCGCCGGTGGCGGACAAGCTGCTGGCTGCGCTGTCCAAGACGCATTTCGTGCCGCTCTCCGATCCCGTGATCACCGAAATGCTGTCCAAGCCAGAGCCGGACTACCTGCCGGAGTACGCGCCGCTGGACTTCATCCGGCTTTTGATCCGTGTGGCGGACGATTTCCGAAAGGATGGAAACGTGGAGGCGCATGCGGTCAAGCCGCGCGTCATCAACGACCGGGACCTGGTGGAAAACGTCATCATGTCGATCACGACGATGTACATGACCGACATCAACGTCGAATTGCTTGCGCGCATGCACTCGATCAGCTACCGGCACCTGGCGCGCATCTTCATGGACATCACCGGTTATACGCTGACCGAATGGATCGTCTACACGCGCCTGTTTTACGGTATGCAGTTTCTGGTGGAGACGGATTTGTCCGTCGCCGACGTGGCAAAACAGGTGGGCTTCCGCAGCGACAACTACTTCAGCAAGGTCTTTGCACATATGATCGGCATCACGCCGACGGTCTTTCGAAAGGAGCGCACCGGCAAGGCGTTCGTGCCACCGCCCGTCAGCGAGCTTCCGGGCATCAAGGACAGCCCCCGGCACAATGAATTGTACAACCCGCTCCGGCCGCACAGCATGGATTCTTCCCGGATCCAATTCATGGCCCGCCGCGGCGCGTGGAAATAAGGCGTGCGATGAAAATCCGCTTCGCGGCTTTTCATCGCGTGGGAAGAAAAACTGCGTGCGCCTGAAATTCTAAGGAATTTCCGGGCGGCGCACTGAGTTGTGGTATTGTTTCTTCCACCAGTTTGCGAACTGGTAGAAGAAACACGTTTCCGGCGCACGAGTCGCCGGAAACGATTGGAAGGAACGCCGGGTTTGTCAGCAATCTGCGTGCGGGCGCGGCTTTGGTGGGATTTCCCTACTTTTCGGCCCCGCCGTCCGCCTCCGAATCGCTCTTGGCGATTTCATAAGCGTTTGCGACCATTTTGTGCAGGGTGCTTTCAAGCATCCTGCTTTCCTCCTCCGGGATGTTCTTCGTCACCTTGTTTTCCCACTGGTTGACGATGTCAAAGATCACCGGCATGAGTTCCTGCGCCTTTGGCGTCAAAAAGACCTTGTAGGTTCGCTTGTCCTCCGGGCCCTTTTCACGGGTCACGAAGCCGGCGGCCTCCAGCTTTTTCAAGGCCTTCGCCGTCGTCGTCTTGTCGATTTTCAGGTGGTCGGCCACCTTCTCCTGGCTCGAGCCATCCTTCCAGTACAGCGTCATCAGGAAGATGAACTGGCCGCTCCCGATGCCATAGGGTTCCAGCCGTTTGTTGACGTATCCTTTCCTCGACCGGTACAGCGCGGCGATCCACCGGCTGATGGAATGATCAAAATGGATCAATGCGTTTCTCCTTTCCGTTCAGTCCGTATTCAGCACGGGTTTCCTGGCCTTGATTTTGTAGAGCAGAGGAACCATCAGGACGAGTATGATGATTCCGCAGGCGGCAAAGCCGATCCTCGCGCTGAAGTGCTCGGAAAAAGCGCCCGCGTACAGGTTGCCGATCGGGGTGGAACCGGAAAAAATCAGCGTATACGCGCTCATGACCCGGCCCCTGTAGGCGTCGTCCGTATTCAGCTGCATGGTGGAATTGGCGTTGGAGCTGAAGGACACGAAAAAGAAGCCGGTCACGACCAGAAACAGGGCCGTCAACGCATAGGAACTGGTATACCCCGTCAGGATCAGCGCCGCGCCCACGATGAACGGCACGCCGAACAGAATGAACTTTTTAGGCCCGGATCGGCTCATGGAGGCGATGAAGATCGAGCCGAGCAGCGATCCGGCCCCCATCGCGGACATGAGCAGCCCATAGCCCGTTTCCTGCTGATTCAAGATCTCCTTCGCGAACACGGGGATCAGCACGCCGAAATTCGGCGCGAACGTGCCCACCACGGCCACCACGAGCAGCGTATTCATCAGGACATCGCTTCGGCGGATGTACTTCAGGCCCTCTTTGATCTCGGTAAAGACCCTAGTGCCTTCCCTGCGGACAGCTTGAACGGCGTGAGGCTTGATGAAGGTCAGGCTGATCAGCACCGCGGCGAAGCTGATGGAGTTGAAGAAGAAGCAGGCTGAAACCCCTGCGAAGGCCATGATCACTCCGGCGATCGCGGGGCCGATGATTCTGCACAGGTTGAAGACCGACGAATTCAGCGCGATCGCGTTCATCAGGTCCTCCCGCTCGACCAGCTCCACGACAAAGGCCTGCCGCGTGGGCATGTCCAGGGTGTTGACCACGCCCAGCGCCGTCGCCAGCACCAACAGGTGCCAGTATTGGATTTTTCCCGTCCACGAAAGCAGCGCCAGAATCAGCGTAATCACCAGGGACGCCGACTGCGTGAACAAAAGGATCTTCTTCTTGGGAAACCGGTCGATCAACACGCCCGCGAACAGCGAAAACAGCAGCACGGGCGTAAACTGTAGCGCGCTCACCAGGCTCATCAGAAAGGGCGAATTGGTCATGTTGTACGCCAGCCAGGGCTGCGCGATGTTCTGCATCCACGTTCCCACCAGGGAGATGGTCATCCCGATGACATAATAGCAGAAGTTCCTGTGCCGGAGGGCGGCGAACGGGTTGCCGAGATTGGGTTTTCGGACGATTGTCTGCGCCATGCGCATGCCTTCTTTGCTGCTTCTTCCCCGTGAACGGATCGATTGGGAAGTATCTCAAACCGCAGGCATTATAGACCTGAATAGTTGAACTTGCAACTATTATTCTGTTAATCCCAAAGAAAAGCATGAAAATGCCGGGCTGCCTCGCGGCAGCCCGGTCTGAGCGTCAGAAACCCTCGCAGTTTTTCGATATTCTGCTACGTGCGCTGTCCTTTTTCGGTGAAGTAGTTCAGCACCATGACCATGAGCAGCACGCCGCCCCAGATCAGCGGGATGAAGAAGCTGTTGATCTCCGGGAAGCGGTTGAGCCCGGAGGAGAGAATCTGGAGCACCAAAATCGCCAACAGGACGCCGGAGAGCTTGCCCTTGCCGCCGGTGGGGCTGACGCCGCCCAGCACCACGATCAAGACGCACTGCAGCGTGTAGACCGCGCCATACTCGGCCCGGGCCGAATTGTAGTTGGCCAGCATCACAAGCCCCCCCAGTGCGGCGCACACGCCCGACAGCAGATAGGTCTTGATCAGCAGCCGGTCATTTTTCAGGCCGCTGAACCGGGCCGCGCGCTCGCTGGTGCCCAGCATGTACAGCTTCGGGCCGTAGGTGGTGCGGGCCAGCAGAAACCCGACAAACGCCGCCACCAGCACGAACACCAGCAGCTGCGCCGGGACCACGTTAAACAGCTTGCCCGCCACGAGGTTGGAGTAGGCCATGGGGAGCTTGGAAACCGCCTTGCCCTTGGTCAGCACGATGGCGATGCCGTTGAACAGCTCGTAGCTGCCCAAGGTGGCCAGGATCGGCGGGATCTTGATCTTCGACACCAGAATGCCGTTGAACGCGCCGGCCAGCGCGCCGATCCCCATGCCGCACAGAATGGTCAGAGGGATGCCGTAGCCGGGCAGTGCTCCGTCCGCGGCCAGCGTCTTGAGCAGGAGGCCC
>JAEVZE010000227.1 GCA_023392395.1 Bacillota bacterium | reverse complement strand
GCATCGTCACCTTCCGCTCACCGTAGCGCTGCATTTCACGCCGAAGGCGTATCCCGAAGGGTCGCCTCGCTCCGGTTCCTTGCTCTGCATCGAAAATCTCTCGCCGCTTTGGACGCATTCATGTTTTTGATTGGTATAAGAGCCTGTTCAACGTAATCAAAGCGCCGCCGCGCCGGACGACCTTCGCACTTTCTGCGAATGCGTTCGGCGCGGCGGTTTGTTATTCGAGGATTGTTCTGGTACCGTTCAGTCTTCCAGCTGGGGGACATGAAATTTTTGAGCGGCGGCCTGCATCATCAGGAAGAACGCCTGCGCTTCCGGCGCGATGCCGGGTTTGTCAAAGGAAGGCGCGCCGCAGACGTCCCGGATAAAGCCGTATTCGTCCATTTTGGCTTCCGCCGCGAACCGGAGCTTGTCCGCCTGTGGAGCGTACGCCCGGGAGAGCCAGCCAGACAGCATGCCCCGGTAGATGGAATACGAAATCTGCTGGGAAAGATTGGTCTCCACAAAGGTCGAAGGATCGTCCACCACGTCGTGAAACAGGCCGTCCGGGCGCGTGTTTTGCAGAAGGCGATCGATCAGCGCGCGACCCATGTCCGAAAGTTTGGCCTTGTCCTTGGCATATTCCTCCGGCAGCAGGTCGACCATGCGGGTCAGCGCCGCAACCGCCCAGCCGTTGCCCACGCCCCAATGCGCCGCGCGAACAAATTGCCCGCTTTCCTCGTCCCACATGTGGGACATCAGGCCCGCCTCCCGGTCGTAGAGGCGCGCCCAATAGCCGTAGAGGTTTTGAAGCGCCTCCCGGAAAAAGCCCGCGCTGGCCAGGAACGGTGGCAGCATGTACATGGAATCCACCCAGAACTGCTTGTTCCGGGTCAGATGGTAGACCACGCCGTGCGGGTTTCGGGGCGCTTTTTCCAGCGCCCATTGAAGCAAGGCTTCGTAGCCTGCCGCAAGGTCCTCCCGGCCCGTCTCGCGCGCGGCGAAACCCAGAGGCTCTCCTGCGGCGCAGGGGTCGGTGACTCCGTCCAGGGCTCCAACCATCGCGACGCGGCCGTCCGGCAGCGCGCGATTGACCGCCTCGACGGCCATCCGGACGACGGTGTCCCGGTCGTCCAACTCCCAAAAAGCCTGCATGGCGACGCCCTGTTCCCAGGATTGCCGCTGCATGGTCATCAGCGCGCCGGCCGCGCGGCGCATGGGTTCGGTGAGCGTCTGCATGGCACCTCCCATAGGATGATGCAGTTTCATCAATTGTCCGGGAATCCGAAAATCATTCTAAATTTCACTGGAGAAAATGTCAACAAACGAATAAAATATTCTACCATTTTGTAAGATTCTGAGTATGTGAGATCGGGATCGGATGCTATACTGTGACCAGCCGGGCAGGGAGGCATCCCCCTGTCAAGTAAAGCACAAGGAGGAAGGACAATGAAGAAGATCCTGTCCATGGCGCTGGCCTTCGCGCTGCTGTTTTCGATGACGATGGGCCTGGTCGCGCAGGCTGCCGAACCGGTCACCATCCGCGTGTTCACCAACGTGCCCGACCGCAAGAACGGCCAGGGCATGGTGGAGCAGATGCTGCTGGACGAGTACATGGCGGCCAACCCCAATGTGAAGATCGAGGTTGAGGCGCTGCACGACGAGGAATACAAGACCAAGTTCAAGGCCTACGCGGCCGGTACCGACATGCCCGACCTGATCAGCGTGTGGGGTCAGCCCGGCTTCATCGCCGAGCCCATCGCCGCGGGGCTGTTCGCGGAGCTGAACCCGGAAGACTTCAAGGACGCCGGCTTCCTGCCGGGCTCTCTGGACGGCTTCTCGGCCGATGGCAAGCTCTACGGCGTGCCGCGCAACACCGACGTCATGGGCTTCTACTACAACCAGAAGATCTTTGACGACAACGGCTGGACCGTGCCCGCCACCTACGAAGAGCTGATGGATCTGTCCGCCAAGATCACCGCCAAGGGCATCCTGCCGGTGGCGATGGACGGCCAGGACAAGTGGCCGCTGTACTGCTTCTATACCGACCTTCTCTCGAAACTCCACGGCGC
The DNA here is from genome assembly GCA_023392395.1 of Bacillota bacterium. Lineage (GTDB taxonomy): Bacteria > Bacillota > Clostridia > Christensenellales > Aristaeellaceae > JAEZHK01. The sequence continues at coordinate 2,026 of JAEVZE010000227.1, read as the reverse complement.
GGGCGTGATGGAGATGGTCTCCAAGGCAATCGCGGCGAACGACTACAGCGACGCTTCCTTCCTCAAGGGCGCGGAGCTCCTGCAGAATTCCGCCAAGGGCGGCCTGTTCCAGATCGGCTTTGAGAACACCGACTACGGCACCGCGCTGAACATGTTCACCAGCGGCCAGGCGGCCATGTACTACATGGGCAGCTGGGAGATGTCGATGGCGGCCAACCAGGACATCCCGGCGGAAATCCGCGACAACATCCGCGTGTTCGCGATGCCGCCCATGGCGGGCGCGGCCGGCACGGTAAAGGACATCGCGGCCTGGCACGGCGGCGGATACGCCGTTGCCGCCAACGGCAAGGCGACCGAAGAAGCCAAGAAGCTGCTGGCCTTCATGTTCCGTCCTGAAGGCTGGAACAAGATTGCATGGCAGTACGGCGTGTGCATGTCCGCGCAGGACTTCGCCTCCTTCAAGACCGGCAAGGAGACTGGCCTGCAGAACCTGTGGATCGACATCGTCAACACCGCGACTTCGCTCAGCGGCACGCCGACCGGCGACATGGGCACCGCGGAATACAAGACCCGCAGCGAGGATCTGGTGCAGCAGCTGGCCATCGGCAGCATCACGCCGCAGCAGTACCTCGACGGCCTTGCGGGCAAGTAGGCGATGAAAATCCGCCATGCGGCTTTTCATCGCGAAAGGGAAAAGCTGCGTGAGCCTGAAATTCTGAGGAATTTCCGGGCGGCCCACTGACCGAATGAATGGTTTCCTCCGCCAGTATGCGTACTGGCGGAGGAAACCCGGAACCGGCGCGCAGGTCGCCAGTTCCGATGAGAGCCCATGGGTTACCGGCAGCCTGCCGTCTGGCCGCCTTTCCACCGGGAAGGCGGCCATTCCTCCACAATCCCATCCCACCCTTGGAAGGGGGAACCACGCATGTCAAAGCTCTACAGCAACAAATGGGTGATCCTGACGCTGACCCTCCCGGGGATCCTGACGTTTCTCTTCGCCATCCTGTTTCCGGTCTGCCTTTCCGTCTACTACGGGATGACGGACTACTCCGGCCTGGGCAGCGCCACCTTCATCGGCGCTGCAAACTACCGGGAGATGCTAGGAGACAAGGTCTTCTGGCTGTCGCTTCGGAATTCCCTGTGGCTGGCGGCGGGGTTCATCGTCATCCAGCACCCGCTGGCCATCATGACGGCGGCGATCCTTGACCGCATGCAGGGCAAGGCGGAGGGCTTCTTCCGCTGCGTATACTTCATCCCCAACGTGATCTCGGTGGCGGTCATCGCCTACCTGTGGAAGTACATCTACAACCCGAACTTCGGCCTGTTCTCCTCTGTCGCCAAGATGTTTGGTGGGGCAGGCAGCTTCAACTGGCTGGGCACGGGCAACGCGATCTGGTCGCTATTGGTGGTCCTGATCTGGCACGGCTTCGGCTGGGGCATGCTGATCTACTACACCGGCATCAAAAACATCGACCCGGTGCTGTATGAGGCGGCTTCCATCGACGGCTGCGACGGCAAGCGGTCGTTCCTGCACGTTACGCTGCCGCTGATGAAGCCGGTGATCATGGTCAACGTGACCCTTGCGATCATCGCCGCGCTCAAGCAGATGGAGACCGTGTACCTTTTGACGAACGGCGGCCCCGGCAACGAGACGCAGTTTATGGCCACTTACCTGTACAAGCAGGCCTTCAAATCCTACCGCTACGGCTACGGCAACGCCATCAGCGTGGTGTTCGTACTCGTGTGCCTGGCCGCGACCCTCCTGATGAACAGGATCTTCCGCGAAAAGGAGGGCCAGAAATGATCGCCGAGAGGAAATCCAAAAAGATTGGCTTTCTCCACATGGAGTGGAGCTTCGGCACCGTGGTCATGCTGCTGATTCTGGTCGTATTCGCGTGCATCCAGCTGTTTCCGCTATTGTGGATGATGAATTTTTCGCTGGCCTCCTCCAACGAGATGTTTACCGGCAGCATCCTGGTCAAACCTGCCGTCATCCGCTGGGACAACTACGTCTACGCTTTCGTGG
>JAEVZE010000217.1 GCA_023392395.1 Bacillota bacterium | reverse complement strand
ATTCCAGCACCCGCCTTGCCCGTTCGGTCGCCTGTTCCGGCTGAAACAATTCGCATCTTCCGCCGGAGAAATAGTCGTTCTGGATGTCGATCAAAATCAGCGCGTTTTTCATTCTGCATTCCTCCTTGCGGAGATGAGCATAGCACACCCGCGCCAAGGAGTAAACTACCCACTTTTTCGTGGGGTTCAAAGCCGCCTGTTCCGGTAGTCGATGCCCTTCTGATCGAGAATCTCCGTCATCCCATGCTCCACCATGTAGGCGACGCCCACATCCTGCATGATCCGGATGGCCTCGAGAATTTTGCGGCCCATCGGTTCGGTGAGGGAATACTCCACGTGCAGCGGGTATCCTTCGAATGTCTTCTTGCGGACAAGTCCGTAGTCCTGCAGTTCCCCAAGCTGCTCCAGCAGCATTTTCTGGCTGATTCCAGCAATTCCGCGCTCAAGCCCGGACAGCGTCGCGCCACCATTGCGGAGTTTAAACAGGATGATGGTCTTCCATTTCCCCCGGATAAAGTCATGAACGACTTCCAGCGGACAGGTATACTCTTGACGGATTTTCATGGCGACACCCCCGGAATGCAGCTGTTCGGCGCGCGTTATGGCACCACAATCCCCGGATTGGGCAAAAGCGCCCCGCGCAGACAGACGGCCGTCACCAGCGCGTCCACCGACTGGCCGTCGATGAAGAAGCGCACCTTGTGCACCGGGTCCAGGCTGCACAGCGTATTGACCAGCGCGTAGACAAGGTTGCGCTCGGCCTGCTCGCTCATCTGCTGGCAGCTTCGGTAGAAGTTGCCCGACAGGTTGACCAGCGCGATGCCTTCCTCGATGCGCACGCCTTCGATGTCGGCCTTGCCGGTGCCCTGTGGCGCGACGGACTCGACGCCCGATTCATACGGCATTGGCCCCACCAGCACCTGATCCACCAGGACCCTGGGCGACAGCGCGGCGCTGCGCTCCATCGCGCGGCTGACAGAGCGGAGCTTGCCGGTCTCCTGATCGGTCAGGGTAATTTGCGCCACTCGGCCGATCATGCTGTCAAAGTCGTCCGGAGCGATCACGCCGTCCACCGGCACAAGCAGGCGTTCGCCCAATTGGATCCGGTCCAGCGGCTGACCGCCGACGGTGACCCGGAGCGCGTCGATCTCCGGCACAAACCGGCACAGCGTCAGCGCCAGCGCGCCATAGGCGAGGCCGGGCTGGACGCCGATCTGCGAAAGCGAATCCTCAAACCCGCTGGGCATTTTCAGCGTGATCACGCGGCGGCCGTCCGCCAGAGTATCGATGGTGGGATCCTGGGTCAAAATCGCGCCCTCCGGCAGCACGCGGTGGTCGCTGCCGCCAGCGGCCAGCTGCCTGATCAGTTCCAGCGCGTAGCCGTCGTCCGAAAAGCGCACCGCGCGCACCTCGGGCAGCAGGTACGCCCCGTCCGCCGACGGGAAATATAGCGTGGCGTCGCGGTCGAGCCTTCCGCCCGATTGCGTAAAGCGCTCCTGATCGGCCTCCTGCTGCGCCCAGATGGCGGTCAAGTTGCCGTCAGTGCGGGTCAGCGCGCCGGAGGGCAGCGACAGCGAGCTCTCCTCCTTGCCGCCAATCAGCACGTTGACGTACTGGATGCCGCCTGTACCCACCAGCGTGTTGGCGATGGCGGCGCGCATCCAGGCCAGTTCCTGTTCGGTCAGGGACAGCGCCTCCTCCGACAGGTTGACGGTGGCGACGCCCTGCGACTGCTCCACCCAAATCAGTTTTGTGCCGCTGGGCGCGATGGGCAGCACGCCCGGCAGCGTGTCTGGCGGGTCCAAGAGCCGCTCCGCGACCTTTTCCGCCATCAAATCCTCGCCAGTCAGGCGCATCGTCCGGCTGACCGCCACCAACGCCTGCTGATCGGAGCCGATGTAGTTGAGCGTAAACCGCCCGGTGTACTCGGCCGCGCTGTCACCCACCGGCGCGGTCAGGCCGTCGTCCTGCGCAGGCGGCAGCGTGCGGCTGCCGTTGGCGCGCTCCGGCACGAACGACAGCGAAGCGCAGCCCGAAAGGAGGGCCGTCAACAGGACCATTGCCAGAAGCTTTACGAGCGCAAGCGGTTTCACGTTTATCCCCCAATGTGCTAAGCATCCCACCATGAAAGTGGCGTTCAGGCTTCCACTCCGTCGTACCTTCATTCGTTCCCGGCGACATGCGCGCCGGGAACGGTTTTCATAACCAGTGCATACACTGGTTATGAAAACAATTCTGCCTGTCAGGGAGCCGCCCGGAAATCCCATAGGTTTTCAGGCTCCCGCAGATTTCTTCCCACGCGTCGAAAAGCCGCCCGGGGGATTTTCATCGCTCCAGTTTATCCCCCGATGTACTGCAGGTTGATGATCGGCAGTTCCACCATGAAGGTCGAGCCCTTCTCCTCCTCGCTGGTCACCGTCACGCTGCCCTCGTGGAGCAGCACGATCTGTTTGACGATGGCCAGGCCCAATCCGGTGCCGCCGGTATCTCGGGAGCGCGCCTTGTCCACCCGGTAGAAGCGGTCGAACACGTGGAGCTGATCGGCCTTCGGGATGCCGATGCCGTTGTCGATCACCTTGACCACCGCCTTC
>JAEVZE010000216.1 GCA_023392395.1 Bacillota bacterium | reverse complement strand
GAATTTCTCCGCGTCGATGTACTGCTGCACGGGGATGTAGTAGTCGCTGTTGATCATCCAGAGGCTTCCCACCTCGTAGAGTTGGATGACGTCGGGGCGCAGGCCTTCCGGCGTGCTCTTGAGCTTGGCCAGCGCGTCGTCGTAGCTGCCCTGATACTGGGCGTCCACGAAGTACTTGTCCTGGGATTCATTGTAGGCCTTGACCAATGCCTGAATCGCGTCGCCGTTGCGACTGCCCATGGAGAACCAGAACGTGATGGTCTCCCGCGAATCCTGCGCCAGTGCAGATGTGGACATGCTCACAACCATCAGGAGGCTCATCGTGAGAGCCAGGGCCTTCAAAAGTTTCTTCATGGTCTCTCTCCTCTCGTCATTCGCGCTTGATACGTTGCGTGGCGCTGCCGGCTGTCCCTATCCTCCTTCCGAACCGGACAAAAGAGCGCCTGGATCAACCTTTCACCGCGCCGCTTGTCATGCCGCGGATCAAATACTTCTGGCCCAGGATGAAGATTAGGACCACCGGGATCAGAACGAATATCGCGCCGGCGGTCACATTGCCGTAGTTGGTGGTTTCTGCGTCGATCAGCATGCCCATGCCCACCTGAACGGTGCGCATGTTCGTGGAACTGGTCACGAACAGCGGCCACATGTACTGGTTGTAGGTCAGCACGAACACGTACACGCTCAGGGCTGCGATGGTGGGGACCGAGATCGGCATCAGCACCGACCACAGAAACCTCAGGTCCCCGCAGCCGTCGATGGCGGCGGCTTGCTTGAGTTCCCGGGGGACGGTCAGGAAGAATTGGCGCATCAGGAAAATGCCCATGCCGGAAGCCAGGTAGGGCAGTACCAGCGCGAAATAGGTGTTGACCAGCTTGAGGTCGCACATGGTCAGGTAATTGGCGATAATGACCGTCTCGGCCGGAATCATCATGGTGGACAGGATCAGCGCAAACAGGAGATTACGGCCCGGGAACTCAAAAAAGGAGAACGCGTAGGCCGACAGCGACGAGATGAGGATCTGCGCGGCGATGACGATCAGGCAGACAATTATACTGTTGAGGAGGAAGCGAAACAGCGGAAAGATGTTAAGAATCGCCAGGTAGTTGGTCAGCTGAAAGTTCTTGGGGAAGATGGCAGGCGGATAACTGGACACCTCGGCGGGGTTCATGAAGCTGACCAAGGCCGCGTACAGGATGGGCGCGACGATCAGGATGCCCATCAACAGCTTGATCACGAAGAACAGGCGATCTGAAAATGTCCGTCCGTTCATTCGTAGTGCACCCCCTTCTTTTCCATCGCGAACTGGATGCGGGTGATGACGAAGATGATCACAAAAAGGATCAGCGACATGGCGCAGGCACGCTCAAACCGGTTGTCGATGAAAGCGGTTCGGTAGATGTTGTAGACCAGGATTTCGGTGGAGTAGGCCGGGCCGCCCTGGGTCAGCAGGCGGACCTGGGCAAACGCCTGGAAGGAAGTGACGATGTCAAGGAATATCACGAAGAAGATCTGCGGCGACGCGATGGGGATCGTGACTTTAAAGAGCTTGCGAAAGTAACCCGCTCCGTCCAGCGTGGCGCTCTCGATCAACTCCTCCGGCACGTTGCGGAGCCCCGTCAGCAGGAAGATGAAGTTGATGCCCACATTCATCCACACAGTCACCAACGCCAGCGAGTAGAGGGCCACCCGCTGATCCGACAGCCATCTGATCTCGGTGTTGAAGATGTAGTTGAGGATGCCGCTGCCGGACGAATAGATCAGAAACCAGATGGCGGCCGCCGGCGCGGAAGCCACCGCCATCGGCACGGCGTAGAGCGTCTCATAGCTGCGGCTTCCGCGCAGCCGGCGGTTGGCCATCAGCGCCAACACGAAGCCGAAGATCAGCGTAGGCACGCCGATCAAAAATGCAAACTTGAAGCTGACCTGAACGCTGTTCCAGAATTGCTCCGATTGGAACAGCCAGGTGTAGTTCTTGAAGCCCATGAATTTGACGGGCTTGCCGGTGGCATTTGTCAGAAAAAACGAGATGATCACGGTGCGGATGAACGGATAAAACACGAATACGCCAAATACGATCAGCGCGGGCAGCAACATCAGGTACGGGGTAATCTTCAGCCGATTCAAACGCGAAGGTCTCGTCATCCCTCGCCCCTCCTTCAATACGACGTCCGCTTGGTCAGGTAAGCGTCCAGCACGATCTGTTCTTCCGGGCGCTCCGGCGCCTTGATCAGTTCCAGCAGCAGGTTGGCCGCCGCCAGCCCCATCTCCTTGAGCGGCTCCAGTACCGTGGTGAGCTCCGGCCTGGTGATCGAGGACCACTCGTAGGCGGCGAGCCCAATGATGGCCATCCTCCCGGGGACGGCAATGTCATGCTCGTTCAGGTAATGCATCGCGCCCAGCGAGAGCTTCCCGTTGGCGGCGAACACGGCCGTTGCGTCGGTGGCGCGCATGATGTACTCCATCATCTCGTAGCCGCTCTCCCCCGTGGTCGGGCCGCTCAGGATCAGCTCCTGACGGATCGGGATGCTGTGCTTTTCGAGCGCATCCAGATAGCCCTTCTTCCGGTCGTACGTGATGGAAAAGCGAATCTGCCCCAGCATGCAGGCGATGCGCGTATGCCCGGCCAGGATGAGCTGCTCGATGGAGTACTGCGTCACGTCCCGCATGTTGCAGAAAACGCCGTTGTACTTTTTCATCATGGGGCGGCGGTCAATGAAGATCATGGGACACTGCTTGCTGATGGGCAGCGTGGCGTAATCGAAGGTTGAACTGGCGGGCGCGATGATCACCCCATCCACGAGTCCGGAGCGCATCGATTCCAACAGTTCCAACTCTTTTTCGGGATCGTTTCGGGAGTGGCACAGGAGGATATTGTAGCCCTGTTGGTTCAGAACGACCTCCAGATACTTGACAACGTGGGCGAAGAAGGGATTGGTAATGTCCGGGATGACGACGCCGATGTTGTTTGTCTTGCTGCTGCGCAATGCCCTCGCCACATTGTTGAAGCTGTAGTTGGTCTCCTCCAGCGCACTCAGGACGCGCTGCCTGACATCCGGGCTGACAAAGCGCGTGTTGTTCAGCACATGGGACACCGTGGCGGTGGAGACATTGGCCATCTTGGCCACATCCTTGATAGTCGCCCTTGAGTTTCCCACCGGCAACCCTCCTATCGTTATACGTTTACGCAAACGTTTAACTGACTACTGTTAATCTATAAGTACGAATTTTGATTATGATAATACGCGTTTCAACCCAAATAGTCAAGTATAAAATGACATGTAGCACATATTTTTATCAAAACCAGTCAGCGCACCGGTGCGGATCTTGACAAACCGCGGTATAAAGCAGTATGATTAAGCAAAAATGATTGCGTAAACGTTTAACTGAAGGTTTCTGACGATCCATACCATTACAGGAGGTGGAAAATTTGCGGTTCATCGCGGACACGCACACGCATACGCTGGCGTCCGGCCACGCGCACAGCACGGTGATGGAGAACGCAAGCGCCGCCAAAGCGCGCGGCCTTGGGTTTCTTGCGGTCACCGACCACGCTTGTGCTATACCGGGCGCGCCCACGGAATTGTACTTCTCCAGTTTGCCAAACACGCTGCCCAGCGCGTACGGCGGCATCCACCTCCTCACCGGCTGCGAGGCCAACGTCATAGACGATCTCGGGGCGCTGGACCTGTCAGAGTGCATCCTGAAAAAGCTGGACTGGGTGATTGCTTCCATGCACACGCTGGTCCTAGAACCCATGGACCGGGAGCGGCACACGAAGGCATGGCTGGGGGTTGTGGAGAACCCGGAAGTGGACGTGCTTGGCCATACGGGCGACGGTCGCTATGCGTTCGACTATGAGCGCGTGGTGAAGGCCTGTGCGCAGAATGGAAAGATTGTGGAGATCAACGCCCACTCCTTTTTGGCCCGCCCCGGAAGCCATGACAACTGCCGTGCCATCGCCCGCTGCTGTGCCCGCCATGGCGTCCGTGTGGTCGTCTCGTCAGACGCCCACTTCGCTGGAAGCATAGGCGCGTTCGAACAATCCGTGGCCATGCTGGAGGAGATTGGCTTCCCCGAGGAGCTTGTGCTCAACGCCGACTTGAACCGCTTTAAAAGTTACCTGAAACAGAAAACGGGCCGTGATTTTGCGTAGGGACGTCCTGAAAGTTTGAACTATGGGGGAATTAACTATGAGCCGCGAGATCTTCGCGCACCACGCCCACGTGTTTCCGCCCTCTGTCTTTCCAGAGGGGACCGTCGACGATCTGCTTCACGTCATGGACGATTGCGGCATCGCGCGGTGCGTCGCCTTTGCGCCCTTTTCGCGCTATGTGGGGGACATGGACGCCAACGCATGGCTCGCCAAGGCGATTCAATCAGAAGACCGCCTGACGGGTTTCGGCGTGATCAACATGGACCGGGACGACATGGAGGCGCAGGTGGACAGGATTTCCGAGCTTGGCCTGCGCGGTATCAAGATGCACCCGGCCTTCCAGCGCTTTTCACTGATGAATGAAAAGGCCCGGCGCGTCTACGCGCGGGCCGAGGCATCGGGGCTTTTCATTTCGTTTCATACCGGGATTCACTGGCACCGGATCAGTGAATACAACATGCTCCTGTTCGACGAGGTTGCGTTCCATTACCCGGCGTTGCGTTTCAGCCTGGAGCATGCGGGCGGCTACTGCTTTTTCAATGACGCGGTGGCCGTATTGCTCAACAACGCCGCCCAGCAGCCCCGCGTCTACGCCGGCATGACCAGCGTCTGCGACCGGGACATGAATCGCTTCTGGTATCTGAGCGATCAGCAGATTCTTGACCTCATCTGGCTGGTGGGCGACGACCGCCTGATCTTCGGCCTGGATTTCCCATACAACGATCGTCAAAAGATTGCGCAGGCGATCCGCCGCTTTGAGGGAATGGACCTCTCTGAGGAAACAAAGGGCAAGCTTTTCGGCGGAAACATTGCCCGGATACTGAACGCCTAGACCAAGCGGACCGGCGAGGCGCTGGCGCTGGATTGGAGTGACATCGATGAAGAGAAGCGCGCGCTTAAGGTCACCAAGAACATGGTGCGGGTGGACGGAAAGAACATCGTCCAGCGCACCACCAAGACGGCTTCCGGTAGGCGAACAATTCCACTCAACGCCAGGGCGATGGAAGCCGTCCAGCACCTGAAGGCACAGGCCGTTCCCAGCTGCTCCTACATGTTTGTCACCCAGACCAGCGAACACGTCAGCTACCGGCATCTGTTGGCCACGATGGAGAAGGCCTGCGAAACGGCGAGCGTGGAACACCGCGGCCTGCACGCGCTCCGGCACTCCTTCGCCAGCAACTTGTACGCCCGGGGTGTAGAGATTAAGGTCATCTCGAAGCTCCTCGGCCACGCCAGCGTGGAGATCACCTACAATCGGTACATCCACTTCTTCGAAGGGGAGATCGACGACACGCTCAGGCAGGCGGTCGGAGCGTAGGCGGAGGGGAGAAGGCGGGCAGCTCTGATGTGATGGCAGGGATGCCCGCCTCTAGAAAGTCTCTTTTCTGAGCAAGTTTGGGTATCACCCCATTTCGCACCATGATCCTTCAACGGTTGAAATAGTACTTAATCTAACTGACTGTGATCCCGCCGTCCGCGACGAGAATCGCGCCATTCAGGTAGGCGGCGTCGTCGCTGGCCAGGAAGAGCGCGGTGCGCGCGATCTCCTCGGGCAGGCCCCAGCGCCTGAGCGGTGTCCCGCGGGTCAGGAAAAACTGCTCGTCAAACTCCGGGTCATTGAGGTTGCTCTCGGCGACCATGGGCGTGCGGATCGCCGCGGGCGCTATGCAGTTGGTGCGGATGTTGAACGGCCCGTATTCGACCGCCATCGACCGGGTCAGGGACACCGAACCGCCCTTGGCGGCGGTGTAGGCGTCGCACTTGGGGATTCCGATCACGCCGGCGCTGGACGCGGTGTTGATGATCGACCCGCCGCCCCGCTTCTTGAGAAGCGGGATCGCGTACTTGGCGCAGTAGACCAGCCCGAACAGGTTGATCCGGACGATCCGCTCGAAGACGTCCATGTCCAGCACATCCAGCGGCGCGTCCTTCTTGCCCCAGAACACAGAGGCGTTGTTGTAGAGTACGTCGACGCCGCCGAAGTCCCTTTCTATCTGGGCGAACACCGCCTCGACCGCCGCGCAGTCGGAGATATCCACGCGGTAGAATTTCGCCGAATGCCCGGCCGCGCGCAGTTCCGCTTCGGCCTCGGCGCCCGATTTCAAATCCAGTTCGAGGATCAGGACGGTCGCGCCCTCTTCCGCGAACAGCTTTGCCGCGGCGCGGCCGATGCCGCCGCCCGCGCCGGTGATGACCGTGATTTTCCCTTTAAGACGATTCATGGTTTTCGTCGCATCCTTTCCCGATCCAGTTTCCGCTATCCCTTCAGCGCGCCGGCGGTCAGCCCCCGCACCAGATAGCGGCTGCCGAAGGCGTAGAATACCAGGCTTACCAGCGTCGCGAAGGTCAGCGCCGAGAAAATGAGGTTGTAATCCCTGCTGTACTGACCGAAGAACATCGTCACGTGCAGCATGAAGGTCTTTTTGGAATTGTCGAACAGGAACACCAGCGGAAAGTACACGTCGTTCCAGATCGGCATGAAGTTGTAGATCGCGACCGTCGCGAGGGCGGGCTTGAGCAGCGGAACGATGACCCTAGAAATCATCCTGAACGTCGTACAGCCGTCGATGACCGCCGCCTCGTCCAATTCCGGAGGAATCATCTTGATGTAGCCGGTCAGAATGAACATCGAAAACGGGATCGTCATCGCGATGTAGATCAGAATCAGGCCCCACAGCGAATCGAGAAGGCCCATCCAGTTGAGCATGTCGTTTAAAAACAGCACGCCCAAGCGGATCGGGATGATCATGCCGACCAGAAAGAAGAAATACCAGCGCATCACCCATTTCCCGCGGAATCTCGCCAGCGCGTAGGATAGCAATACCGAGAACACCAGCGCCACCGCCAGCGATACTAGGGTCACCAGCGCGCTGTTGCGCAGGTATAAAAGGAAGTTCGCGTCGGTGAAGATGCGCGTAAAGCCGCTGAAATTGAGCGCCTTGGGCAGCGAGAGCGGGCTTTTGATGAATTCGATGTTCCTTTTCAGCGCGGTCGACAGCATCAGAAGCAGCGGGGCCGCGATGATCAGTGCATACAGGCTCAGGAGAAGGTAGGTGGCCGCGTCGGACCCGTTGACTTTCGTTCGCCTGGGTTTTTTCACGATCCATCCCCCCTACTCGTCATACTGCCGGACGTACATACGCAGCCAGAAGATCACGCCCACGCCGATGATCAGCGTCATCACCGCCGCGATCGCCGCGCCCATGCCCATTTCGGCGGGCGAGCCGGTGCGCGCTCCAAACGCGGTGCGGTAGAAAAAGGTTCCCAGCGTGTCGGTGGAGTAGTTCGGCCCGGCCAGCGTGCCCTCCATCGCGTAAATGATCTCAAAGGAACTGAAGTTGCCGACAAAGGTCATCGTGGTGACGACGAACGCGATGGGCAGGATATTGGGGAGCGTCACAAAGCAGAACTTATGCCAGCCGCCGCCGCCGTCCACGTCGACCGCCTCATATTCCACCTCGGGGATCGCGTTGATCCCGGCGACGAAGAGCATCATCGGAATGCCGGTGTACTGCCATGCGTTCGCCACCGCGATCGCGGAAAGCGCGGTGCTCTCCTTGCCAAGCCACGGCACCGCCATGGAGCCTAAGCCCATCGCCTTGATCAGCGCGTTGAGCGCGCCCCAGGTCGGGTTGAAAATCAGGATCCAGATATATCCGACGATCACCACCGACACGGTGCTTGGCGCGAAGAACAGCGCCCTGAATCCGTTCGACCCTCTGAGCCGCCGGGAAAGCAGCACCGCGAGGATCAGGGCCACCACGTTTTGCAGCAGCATGGTGATCAGGAAGAAATACGCGTTGTTGCCCAGCGCGCCCCAGAGCCGCTCATTGTAGGGATATTCGCTGAACAGCCTTGTGAAATTGCTCAGGCCTACGAAGGTCTTGGCGCCGTAGCCTGTCCATTCGAACAGGCTCAGCCCAAGGGAGGCGATCAGCGGAATCAGCATGAACAGCGAGTAGACGAGCAGGGACGGCAGTATCAAAAGCGCGAAGGTGGTCTTTGACCGCTTCAACTTGCGAGCTCCCCTCCTTTGCCCCGCGAGAGGCTCTATTTGCAGATCTGATAGATCTGCCGCTCTATGTCGGGCGCAGCCAGATGGTAGTAGGCGCGCAGCCACTGCTGCGAACCGACTTCATGAACGTTGACGTCGGGGAGCGCCATCCGCTTGAACTTTATATTCAGGCAGCCTTCGTCGGCCAGCACTTCCGCCACGGCGCTTCCAAGCCCGCCCGACAGGTTGTGCTCCTCGACGGTGATGATCCGGCCGGTCTCCTTCGCGGCGGCGACGATCGCCGCCCGGTCGATAGGCTTGATCGTATGCATGCTGATCAGGCGGCAATGGATGCCGTTCCCGCGCGCGGCTTCGACCGCCTTCTGCGCCTCCAGGCCCAGCGGGCCAGCGAAGAGGATCGCGCAGTCGTCGCCGTCCTCGACGGTGATCGCCTTTCCGATTTCGAAGTCGAACGGGCGATGGTGGATATCCTTTTCGCCTTTATATCCGCAGCGATAGTACACGGGCCCTTCGTAGGCCATCATCGCGCGGGTCGCCGCCTCAGCTTCGGGCAGATCGCACGGGGCCATCACCACAAGGTTGGGCAGCGCGCGCATGATCGCGATGTCCTCGGTGGAGTGATGGGAGATGCCTAGCGGGCCGTAGGATACGCCGCCGCCGATGATGACGATCTTGACGTTGGCGTTGTGATAGCAGACGTCGTTTCGAATCTGTTCAAGGCACCGGAGCGTCGGAAAGTTCGCGATCGAATAGGTGACCGCGATGCCGCCCTCCATCGCGATGCCGCAGGCGATGCCGGTCATGTTCTGCTCGGCCACGCCGACATTCACATAGCGGTCCGGGAAGCGCCTCGCAAAGCCTTCGATTTCGCCGTACCCAATGTCGGCCAGCACGAGGTGGATGCGCGAGTCTTGTTCGGCCAGTTCCAGAAGCGTTTTGTTGAAGATCTTTCTCATGCTTTCACCCCCAGCTCGGCGTAGGCTTGCTTCAGCTGCTCGTCGTTGACCGCCAGATAATGGGATGCGACGGTGTTTTCCAGGAAGCTGACGCCCTTTCCCTTGATGGTGTTGGCCAGAATGAAGGAAGGCCGCCCAGCGGAGATGGGGAGGTCGGTCAGCGCCGCCTCAATCTGGCCGTAGTCATGGCCGTCGATAGACCGGGTCGCCCAGCCGAATGGCGCGACGCGCGGCGCAAAGTCGCCAAGGTCGATGATGTCCTTTGAGAAGCCCAGCGCCTGGATGCGGTTGTAGTCCACAATGGCGGTCAGGTTGTCCAAGTGATGCTGACCGGCGAACATGATCGCTTCCCAGGTGGAGCCTTCGTTGCAATCGCCGTCACTCATCAGGCAGAAGATTCGGTGCCGCTGGCCTTTTTCCTTTGCCGCCAGCGCCATGCCCGCCGCCACCGGGAGGCCATGGCCCAGGGAACCAGTGGAAAATTCGACGCCCGGGACGAAGTGGCTGATGTGCCCCATCAGCTTTCCGTCGTCCTGATAATAGGTATCCAGCCATTCGCGCGGGAAGAAACCCTTTTCACACAGCGTTGCGTAAACCACCGCGCCCGCGTGGCCTTTGCTGAGGATGAAGCGGTCGCGGTCGGGCTTTTTCGGGTCCGCCGGATCGACGTTCAGGATCTTTTCGTACAGCACCGCCAGGATATCCGCGGCGGACAGCATGCTGCCGATGTGCCCGCTCTTCCCCAGGTGCGTCATGCGAAGGCAGTGCGCGCGCACTTTTGTCGCAAGTTCCCGATACTCATCGTACATGTTCTTCTCTACCTCCCGGCACATTGCGCCTTGCTTATTTCACACTGAACCAATTGTTGAATATGTGCGCACACATCCCCTTTACCCCCATATCGGCGTTGTCCCCGCACAGATGCAGGATCATCGACCGGGAGCGCTCGTTGGTGATTTTCCCGCGGATCGACGCTAGCAGCGCCTGTTCCGACTTGGAATCCAGCCCCTGCACCAGCCGCCCGGCCAGGAGCACGATGCCCGGATCGGAAAGGTTGACCGCGGTTGATACGCCAAAGGACAGGTAGTCGATCAGCTGCGAGTCAAACTGGCCGCCGTTTCGCATCAGGTGGTCGCGAACCGTCGCTTCCAGGCAGCCCTGCTGGCCGCAGGAGCAGATCACCCGGCTGGCGGACAGCTTGATGTGGCCCAGCTCTCCGTACATATAATTGCTGCCGTGCTGACAGTCGCCATGCACCACCGCGGAAGCGCCGATACCCTCGTTTCCCATCAGCACCAGCAGCACGTGCTCGAAGCCCTTCGCCGCGCCCGACACGTATTCCCCCAGCGCGATGACATTGCCGGTCCGCTCCAGAAACACGTTTCGCCCGAATGACTCGGAAAACAGGCGGCGGATGTCCACGTCGCGCCAGCCGAGCTCCACCGAAAACAGAACCGTGGTGTTCCGCGAGTCGATCAGGCCCGGCAGCGCGAGCCCCAGGCCCAAAAGCCTGTCCGGCTCGACCGGCCGCGCCACGCGAAGCGCCTGAATGCCGTCCGACACGATGGCGGAGAACGCGGCGGGCGTGCAGCTCTGCGGGAAGGACAGCGTCCGGCTCTCGAGTATTTCGCCGCCCATGTTGGCCAAGCAGATCCTGTGCCTGTTCCATTCGAATACGTAGGCGAACCGGGCGTTGTCATTGAAGCGCAAGTTTCGCGGCCTTCGCCCGCCGTTGGACTCGCACTCCTCCGCTTCCACAATCCAATCCGACTCTTGAAGCTGCCGGATTACTTGCGTCACCGATGCGCGGCTGATGCTCATGGAATCCCAAATGTCCGTACGCGAAACCGGCTGCCTGTCTTTTACATAGTGCAGCACGATGTTCCGGTTCAGCCGCGCCGCGTCCGCGTGCGAAAGGAATGCTTTTCCCATACTTTTCCCTCGTGATATATTTATTGACAAAAGTAAGTATAGCGCAGAAGTTGCGGCCTGTAAAGGGGT
>JAEVZE010000163.1 GCA_023392395.1 Bacillota bacterium | reverse complement strand
GCTCGATGCCTTTGTCAATCATGCGCTGCCGGTACATGGGCACGTTTTCGTACACGCGCTTCACGGTGGCCTTCAGTCGCTCACCCTGAAGAGAGCGAAGTTGTTCGCGGTCCATGCACTCCATTTCAGGATTCCAGATCTTCATTTCACGGGACCTCATGCGTTTGGTACCTCCTCGTAGCCCAGTTGAAATGCGGTGAGATTGGTGGACAGGAACTTCTCCGGTACAGAAGATTCAATGGCCTTGTGCCACGTCGCCTGGTCGGTTCCCGTCAGGCGGCAAAGCGCGCCCAGAAGCGCCAGGTTGACCGCGCGGGCGTCGCCCGCCTCCCGGGCTAACGCCAGCGCATCCATCGCCACGGTGTGGCAGGAGGCGTTGAGCTTCGTCAGGATGTCCGAAGGGTACGAAACCGCGCCGGTGATGACCGGCATGGGCGCGATTCGCTGGGTGTTCACGATCAGCGTACCACTCTTTTTCAGGTACGGCAGCGCCCGGAGCGCCTCCAGCTGTTCAAAGGCCAGCAGGTAGTCCGCTCCGCCCAGTTCCACCAGTGGCGAGGCGACATCCTCTCCGATGCGCACATGGGTGATTACGTTGCCGCCCCGCTGCGCCATGCCGTGCACCTCGCTGACCTTGACGGGAAGGCTCAGCTCCGCAGCAAGCGCGCCCAGAATGCGGCTGGCGAGCAGCGTTCCCTGACCGCCGACGCCCACGATGACGATGCTTGTGCTCTTCATTCGCTTTCCCTCCCGATCGCCGAGAACTTGCATACGCCCTCGCACAGGCCGCAGCCCACGCATTGTTCGGGGTTGATGCTGGCTTTCCTGCCGTTCTTTTCGATCGCGGGGCAGCCCAGCCGCATACAGCTCATGCAGCCGGTGCAGAGGTCCTGGTTGGTCCGGAAGGGCTTGAACCGGCGCTTCTTGTCGAGGAGCGCGCAGGCCCTGCGGGCGATGACCACCGCCGGGCCGGGGTAGGCCAGCGCATCCTTCAGCGCATTCTCAAGGCCGGGAAGGTCGAAGGAGTCGACGCTTGCCACACTCTGGACGCCGCAGGCGCGGCACAACGCGGCAAGGTCGATTTCGGTGGTGGGTTGGTGGTGGATGTCATAGCCGGTGGCGGGGTTTGGCTGGTGACCGGTCATGCCGGTGGTGCGGTTGTCCAGGATCAGAACTGCCGCGTTCGTCCGGTTGTAGGCGGCGTTGATGAGGGACGTCACACCCGAGTGCAGAAAGGTGCTGTCGCCGATGACCGCGACCGTCTTGCCCGCGAATTCATCGCCCTGCGCACGGGCAAAGCCCTGCGCCATGCCGATGGACGCGCCCATGCACAGGACGGTATCGATGGCGTTGAGCGGCGCCAGCGCGCCCAGCGTGTAGCAGCCGATGTCGCCCGTCACGTGCAGCTTGAGCTTTGAAATCACGGAGTAGGGCCCGCGGTGCGGGCAGCCTGCGCACATGACCGGCGGGCGGCCGGGCAGCGCTTCCTCGGGCAGGGTTTCGGGGACATCGCGGCCCAGGGCCATTGCGATCCGCCGGACCGAAAGGTCGCCTTGCACGCCGGTCAGCGCCTTGCCGCCTTCAATTCTTACGTTCCAGGATGCGATCTGCTCCTCAAAGATGGGCTCCAGCGATTCGATCACGTAGAGCTTGTCCACCTTGGCGGCGAAGTCCTCGATGAGTGACTTCGGCAGCGGGTTGATCGCGCCCAGCTTCAGAACCGACGCCTCCGGCAGCGCTTCCCGCACGTACTGGTAGACCACGCCCGAGCACACCACGCCGATTTCGGAAGAGCGCATCTCCACGCGGTTGAGCTTGGTCTCGTCCGACCACCCGGCCAGCGCCTGGTTGCGCTTTTCCACCGCCAGGTGCCGGGCGCGCGCCATGGCGGGCATCATCACGTGCTTGGCGGCGTCCTTTTTGTAGGGCTTGACTTCGGCCTCTTCCCGTTCTTCCAGGTTCGCCATCGATCTCGCGTGGGCGATGGCGGTGGTGGTGCGGACTAAAAACGGGGTGTCGAACTGTTCGCTGAGCCGGAACGCTTCCTTCACGAAGGCGCGGCATTCCTCGCAGTCCGCAGGCTCCAGCATGGGCAGAAGCGCCGCGCGGGCGTACCAGCGGCTGTCCTGCTCGTTCTGGGAGGAGTTCATGCCGGGGTCGTCGGCCACGACGATCACAAGCCCCCCTGAAACGCCGGTGTAGCTCAGGGTGAACAGAGGGTCGGCCGCGACGTTGAGCCCCACGTGCTTCATGCAGCACATGGCCCGGGCGCCCGCGGTGGCCGCGCCGGCGCACACCTCCAGCGCCACCTTTTCGTTGACGGCCCACTCACTGTAAATCTCGGGATAGGAAGAGGCGGCTTCGGTGATTTCGGTCGAAGGGGTTCCGGGATATGAGCTGACCACGCGCACGCCGGCCTCCCACGCGCCGCGCGCGATCGCCTCATTGCCCAGAAGAAGTTGCCTGTTCATCGATCATCATTCCTCGTCAGTTGGTTTTTTCCCGAAGGTCGGTCACGCGGCGCGCCTTGCCCTCAAAGCGCTTGAGCGAGCCGGGCGACACGAACCGAACCGGGATGTCCAGCTGGCAGACCGAGCGAAGCTTTGCCATGACACTTTTGCGCAAGCCTTCGATCTCCTGGAAATCGTCGATGTTGTGGCGGTCGTCGATCTCGACGCGCACCTCGAGCTTGTCGAGGTAGTTTTCCCGGGTGACATGAATTTCGTAGTTGGGGCTGACGCCCTCGGAGCCCACCAGCACCGCTTCGATGGTGCTGGGGAACAGGTTGACGCCTCGGATGATCAGCATATCGTCGGTGCGGCCCTTGCACTGCTCCATGCGCATCATCGTGCGGCCGCAAGCGCAGGGCTCGGGCAAAAGGCGCGTGATGTCGCGGGTACGGTAGCGCAGGATCGGCATCGCCCACTTGGTGAGCGTGGTGATGACCATCTCGCCCGGCTCGCCCGGCGGCAGCGCCCTCCCGGTGTCCGGGTCGATGATCTCGCACAGGAAGTAGTCCTCGTTGATGTGCATGCCGCACTTGTGCTCGCATTCGCCGCTGACGCCGGGACCCATGACCTCGGTCAGGCCGTAGTTCTCGGTGGCCAGGATGCCCCAGCGGCGCTCAAGCTCGCTTCGCATCGCCACGGTGGAGGCCTCCGCGCCGAACAGGCCGATCCTGAGCTTGATTTCGCCCATCAGGCCCATCTTCTCCGCCACCT
>JAEVZE010000115.1 GCA_023392395.1 Bacillota bacterium | reverse complement strand
GGCATGGGTGGAAGGCGTACGCCGTCTGGCGCGCCCGGCAAGGAGGATGTGGCATGGAGACGAATCTGTATCGGGACATTGCCGGAAGATGCAACGGCGATATCTACATCGGCGTGGTCGGGCCGGTACGCACCGGCAAATCGACCTTCATCAAGCGTTTCATGGACTTGATCGTGCTCCCGGGCATTGAGGATGTGAACCGCCGCGAGCGCGCGGTGGATGAGCTGCCCCAGAGCGGCGCGGGCAAGACCATCATGACCACGCAGCCCAACTTCGTGCCGGACGAAGCGGTGGAGGTGCGCCTGAGGGACAACGCGACGTTCCGGGTGCGGCTGGTCGACTGCGTCGGCTACCTGGTCCGAGGCGTATTGGGCCTGGAGGAGGGGGAGAGCGCCCGGATGGTGCGCACGCCCTGGTTCGACCACGATATCCCCTTTGAGCGCGCGGCGGAGCTGGGCACCCGCAAGGTGATCCAGGACCACGCCACGCTGGGCGTGGTGGTGACCACCGACGGCTCCATCGTGGATCTGCCGCGCACCGCCTACGTGGACGCGGAGGAGCGGGTCGTCCGAGAGCTCAAGGCGCTGGGCAAGCCTTTCATCGTGCTGGTCAACAGTTCCCAGCCGGCATCCCAGGAGACGATGGCGCTGCGCGCCTCGCTGGAGGAAAAGTACGACGTGCCCGCCATCGCAGCCGACGTGACCCAGATGGCCGAGGCGGACATGAACGGACTGCTGGAGAAGCTGTTGTTCGAGTTCCCGCTCACCGAGGCGCAGCTTTCGATGCCCGAGTGGATGACCGCGCTGCCCGATGACCACTACGTGATCCAGGCGGTGCTGGCTTCGGCCGACAAGGCGGCCCGGTCCATGAAGCGGGTTCGCGACCACAAAAAGCTTCAGGAAGTCTTTGCGGCGAACGAGTACATCCAGTCGGCTGCCTCCGAGGGCATCCGGCTGGGCGAGGGAGCGCTGGACTACCGCATCCAGCCCAAGGATGGGTTGTTCTACCAGGTGCTCAGCGAGGCCAGCGGCACCGAGGTGACCAGCGAAGAGCACCTTTTCAAGCTGATGACCGAGCTGGCCTCCGCCAAGCGGGAGTACGACCGGGTGTCGCAGGCGCTTGCCAGCGTGCGGGAGACCGGGTATGGGCTGGTGGCGCCGGAGATGTCGGAACTGAAGCTGGAGCAGCCGGAGATCGTGCGCCAGGGCAGCGCGTTCGGCGTGAAGCTTCGGGCCAGCGCCCCATCGCTGCACATGATCCGCGTCGACATCAACACCGAGGTCAGCCCGACGGTGGGCAGCGAGCACCAGTCGGAGGAGCTGGTCAACTACCTGCTCAGCGGCTTCGAAGCGGACCCGGCCAGCCTTTGGAGCAGCAACCTCTTTGGCAAATCCCTGGGCGAACTGGTTCGGGAAGGCCTGGCCACCAAGCTCACCCGGATGCCGGAAAACGTGCGTGACAAGCTGCAGGATACGCTGGGTAAGATCATCAACGAGGGGAGCGGCGGCATGATCTGCATCCTTCTCTAGTCGAACGCGGCCGGAGGGCGGGATTGTGAAGCCGAAATAAGCCAAAAATGCAGAAATGGCGCGGCCTGAAGCGGCCGCGCTTGCATTTTTGATCTTCCTGTTATATAATCGGTTTGAGGGAACTCAAAGAAAAGGAGGCGAAGATGCGATGAAGCTGATTATCGCCATCGTACAGGATGAGGATGCCGGCAGACTTGTCAGCACCCTGATGAACGAGGGGTACGGGGTCACCAAGCTTGCCACCACCGGCGGGTTTCTGCGCGCCGGGAATACGACGCTTCTGGTTGGCGTGGACACCGACAAATACGAGGGCGCCATGAAGATCATAGAGCGCGTATGCAAGAGCCGCAAGCAGGTCGCCACCGCTCCTTCGCCAATGGCCGGCGCGGCCGGCGTCTACGTACCGTATCCGATCGAGGTCATGGTGGGCGGTGCGACCATCTTTGTCCTTGACGTGGAGCAATTCATTAAAATCTGACCGCGGGGCAATCATGAACTTTGACCAATTCGTAGGACTGGACGACCTGATCGGGCCGCTGCGCTCAGAATTCTCCGCCGGGCGGTTTGTGCACGCCTATCTGTTCTCCGGCCCGGCCGGCACCGGCAAGCGCTCGGCGGCGGAGATTTGTGCCCGCGCGGTGCACTGCGCGGGCGTTATCAAACCGTGCGATCAATGCCCGCCCTGCAAGCGCATGCTGGCCGGTACGTACCCAGACCATGTGGCGCTGAGCGCGTCCGGGCGTTCCATCGGGGTGGACGAGATTCGGGACCTGATCCATCGGGTGTCGATCAAGCCCTTTGAAGGCGGACGCCACACGGTGGTGATCGACGACGCCGAAAAGCTGACCCCTCAAGCGCAGAATGCGCTTTTGAAGACACTTGAAACCCCGCCGGGCGGCGCGGTGTTTTTTCTTCTGACCACGACGCCGTCGCAGCTTTTACCCACGATCGTATCTCGCTGCCGCCACGAACGCTTTCGGCCGGTGCCAAGGGCCGAGGCCGAGCGCGCGCTGGTCCAGATGGGCGCCGCGCCGGACCGAGCGCTTTTCGCGGCGGCGTCGGCCTCCGGCTCCATCGGCCGCGCGCTGGAGCAGCTTAACGATGCGGGCTACTGGTCGCATCGTGAGCGGGTGCTGGAATCGCTCCTGGCGCTCAAAGGCCCCTGGTCGGTGGCGGAAGCCGCCCAGAAGCTGGCTCAGGACAAAGAAGGCGCGCCGCAGACTCTGGAAATCCTGGAATCGCTGGCCCGCGACATGGTGCGCTCGTCCGCGGGTCTTCCGCACGAACCATCGGGCTTCCGCCCCGATAGTCTGCCCGTCGACGGCGAGGCGCTGCTATTGGGCGTGCTTTCCGCCCGGCAGAAATTGAGCGCCAACGTTTCATGGCAGACCGTTCTGGAAATGATGTATTTTGACAGCCTGAGAGGATCGATACCATGGCAACAGTGATTGGAATCCGCTTTAAGAAAGCGGGCAAGGTATATTATTTTGACCCCGGCGAAGTATGGCCCAACCCCGGTGAATACGCGGTGGTGGAGACTTCCCGCGGCGTGGAGCTGGGCGAGGTTGTGACCGGCGCCCGCGAGGTGGAAGACAGCCAGATCGTAGCCCCGTTGAAAAAGGTGCTGCGCATGGCGGTGGAAGAGGACATCCGCCGCACCGAGGCCAATGCGCTCAAGGAAAAAGAGGCGCTGCGCATCTGCCAGGAGCGCGTCGCCCACTACAAATTGGAGATGAAGCTGGTCGACGTGGAGTACACGTTCGAGGGCAACAAGATCATCTTCTACTTTACCGCTAACGGCCGGGTGGACTTCCGCGAGCTGGTGAAGGACCTGGCGGGTGTGTTCAAGATGCGAATCGAGCTGCGCCAGATCGGCGTGCGCGACGAGGCCAAGATGCTGGGGGGCCTGGGCTCCTGCGGTCGACCCATCTGCTGCGGCACCTTCCTGGGCGACTTCCAGCCAGTCTCCATCAAAATGGCCAAGGAACAGAATCTGTCGCTGAACCCCACCAAGATCTCCGGCCAATGCGGGCGGCTGATGTGCTGCCTGAAGTATGAGCAGGATTACTACGAGTCCACACTGAAAAAGCTGCCCAAGGTGGGGCGCGAGTGCCTCACACCCGACGGCATTGGCGTCATCAGTGATATCAACGTCATCCGCGAGAAGGTGCGCGTGCGCATGCGCACCGACGAGGGCTATGAGGTCAAGGAATACGCGCTGGAGCAGGTTCAAAAGCCGACGCACACCGTGCAGCACGCGCCCGGACAGCCCATGCAGCTGACCGCCGACGAGATCGCCGCCCGCCAGGACGCGCGCAACCAGAAGAACCGCGGCCGGGGCAAGGAGCCGCCCAAAGTCGAAAAGGAAGGGGAGGGCGAGGCGGAGAAGCCCGAAAAGCCGCGCCGCCGCATCCTCCATCCCAAGGGGCCCAAGCAGATGAATACCGCCCAGTACTTCGACAGGCTCTCCACGGAGAGTAAGGAAGCTGCGCCGGCCGCCGAGGCGCCGCCGCAGAAAAACGCGCCCGCC
>JAEVZE010000064.1 GCA_023392395.1 Bacillota bacterium | reverse complement strand
TTGCGCGCCGTTTGATTTCTGAGTGACCAAATGGATTCATCTCCCTCCTGATGCCTTAAAGCGCCGGGGGTGGGAAGGTTCGGGGTATGTCCCCGAACCTTCCCTTTGATCAAGCGTTGGTCCGGCGTTTAGCCGACCGCCAGGTCTTCCACGGCGATGTCCAGCTTCTCTTTGAGCGCCTTCATCGCGCCGGCGGTGTCACAGGCGCCGGTGGTGCGGTACTGCTCCACCAGGTCCTGCAGCGTGGCAGCCCACTCGGTCGTGGTCTCGAAGAAGTAGGGCTGGGGTGTGAACTGGATGGTCGCGTTGGGCAGCAGGGTGTCCAGCGCCTCCAGGTAGCCGAAGGACTTGCCGACCACCGACTTGTAGGCGTCGGATTCGGCGACAGACTTGCGGGGGCTGTCGGCGCAGGCACCGTCGGTTCCGGAGAACAGCATGTACTCGGGGCTGGTGAAGTACTGCAGGAACAGCCAAGCCGCGCCCTTGTTGTCGGAGTTGGCGTTCATGCCCATGGACCACACCCACACGTTGGACTTGATGTCCTTCTCGGTCAGGCCGGAGCCGTCCGGCACCACGCCTGCGTACCAGCCAAGGTTGCCGGATTGCGCGGAGGCACCCGCCGGGTAGTTCTGGAAGTAGCCGTTGCAGGTGGCGTCATACAGCATTGCCGCAACGCCAGCGCCCAGGTGGGAGCCAGCCTCATACCAGGTGAAGGTCGCCCACTGGGGCGAGGAGCCTTCAACGATCAGCTTGACCCAGTAGTCGGTCATGGCGATGGCCTCGGGGCTGTCCAGCTTGCAGACGAGCTTGCCATCCTCGATGGCGAAGTCCTTGGCGCCCCAGGTGGAGAACAGCGTCATGTAGCCGGGGTGGATGGTCGCCCAGTTGCGGGTGCCGCGCACCGCGATGCCGTAGGAGCCCGTGCCGCTCCACTCCTTGAGGGACTTTGCGGTCTCGAGCAGTTCGCTGGTGGTGGCGGGGAGCTTGATGCCCTTCTCGTCGAAGTACTTCTTGTTGTAGGCGATGTTGTTGAGCTCATAGCCCATCGGCAGCGCCCACTGGGAGCCGGAGCCCACCGGATGGCCGGGCACGCAGTCCCACGCCAGGGTGCCCACGACGCCGGGGTAGAAGTCCGCGAAGTTGTAGGTGGCCTCGGTCTGGGCCGGATCGTTGAAGTACTTCTCCAGCGGCTCCATGTAGCCGGCGGAGGCGTACTCCCACACTTGATACGCGCCGGTCATGAAGATGTCCGGCTCGCCGCTCTTGGAGGACAGCGCGATGTTCAGCTTGTCGAAGTAGTTCTCCTCGGGGGTGACGGAGAATTCCACGTCGATGCCGGTTTTCTTTTCGAACTCTTCCAGTTTGCCGTAGTCGGTGATGGCCTTCTGGTAGTTGTGCTGGTTGAACATCACCTGCAGCTTCGTGCCCGCATACGCCTGCCAGTTGACGGAGCTCTCCGCCGAGCCGACGCCCACGAACAGGGTGGCCATAAGCGTCAGCGCCAGAACCAATGCGAAATACTTCTTCATGGAAGATCCTCCTCGTCTATTGCATGTGGGCCGCGATCCCGGGCGCCAAACCTGCCGGACGGACGAAAATCCCTCCCTGTCTCCGGGCTGGATTGGCTGCGCGCCCTCTTCGCGCCCATCATATCGATTAACGTTTTGGTAATATTTGATTCGGTATCCAAATACGGATATGGCAACGGCCTGTTCCTCGAGTTCGGTGAACGGGTTGTTTTCTTGATATGCTTTTCGTTTATTTTTTACTGATAATATATGGGCATACCGCTCTAATAAACCGGAATTATTGAAATAATACGTTTCTTTTGGAAATATCTTTGTCATAAGAGTATTGCATTGGGCCACTTTTGTCAATATCCATTACATTTTAAATATGCGCTTCTGTTTTAGTATATATCGCTGAATGTCTTTACCCTTTTTTATAATTGCATCCCGTGTTGCCGTGTGATATACTGGGAAAAACGCGCGGCGGCGCACGGATGTACGGGCGGGGATACGTAAAGATGCGGCGTAGATAAGGAAGGGTTCCTTTGCAGAAAGCCACGACGGCCGAACTGAAAAAGACCAACATAAAAAATGTGCTGGGGTTTATTTACGGACGAAAAAAGACGTCAAAGCTGGAGATTGCGACGCAGCTGGACCTCAGCCGCCCAACCGTCAGCCAGATCGTCCAGGACCTGATGGACCAGGGCGTGATCACCCGGAAGGGCCGCTTTGAATCCACGGGGGGGCGCAAGGCCGACGCGCTGGTGTTCCTGCCCCGCGCGCGGGTCGCGGTGGGCGTGGAACTTCTCAAGGAAAGCTTTGAAATCGTGGCCATCGACCTGTACGGCGAGATCATCCATTCGGAAATGCAGCTTCTGCCTTTCTCCAACACGCCGGACTATGTGCGCGCCGTATGCGAGGCGATCAATCATTTCATCAACGGACTTCCGGTTGAACCCGCCCGCGTGCTCGGCGTCAACATCGTGCTGCAGGGCCTGATCTCGTCGGACGGCGAGCTGGTTACCTACGGGAAAATTCTGGGCTGCACCGGCATGTCGATCCGCCAGTTCAAGCCGTATCTGAAGTATCCCTGCGCCATGGCGCACGACGGCGAGGCCGCGGCGACCGTGGAACTCTGGTTTTCGCCGGATATCATCAACGCGATCTTCGTGCATATCCGCTACAACATGAGCGGCGCGCTGATCATCGGCGGCAAATTTCTCAGGGGAAACGAACTGAAAAGCGGCGTGTTCGAGCACATGACCATCGTACCAGGCGGGCGTCCCTGCTACTGCGGCAAGCGGGGCTGCGTGGACACCTACTGTACGCTGAGCGCGCTGCTAAAGCCGGGTGAGACGGTTTCCAAATTCTTTCAGGCGCTGCGCGCCGGCGCGGCGGACGAAACCGCCCGCTGGGACGAATACCTGAACTACCTCGCCATCGCCATCGACAACCTGCACATGATGATGGACTACGATGTGATTCTGGGCGGCATCCTGGGCCGCTTTCTGCTGCCTGCCGACATCGCGCGGCTTCAGGAGCTGATCGCCGGGCGCACCGCCTTCCCCACCGAACGCCGCTTCATCCGGATCGGCGCGACCGCCAGGATCCCCATTGCCGCCGGCGCGGCGCTGCCCTACGTCATCCATTACCTGGGCTTTCAGTCCCAGGGGCAGGGGGTTTCTTAGGGCGATAAAAATCCGCTTCGCGGCTTTTCATCGCGAGAGAGGAACTGCGTGAGCCTAAAATCCTGCGGGATTTTCGGGCGGCTCACTGACTGAAGGGATTGTTTCCTGAACCAGTTTGCGAACTGGTTCAGGAAACACGTTCCCGGCGCGCGTGTCGCCGGGAACGATGGAAGCAAGACGGGGGCTTTTTTGATTGGCTGAAATGGACGCGAGCGCGTCCATTTTCTTTTTGCGAGGGATCGTTTATTTTGTTCGTGTGGGCGGCGGAGTTGCATGTATTCTATCGTTCGGTGAGTGCGGGGCCTCGTTGTCGAGTAATGTAGTTTCATTTCATAGGCTCGCGGAGTTTTGTTTCCAATTTGCACATTTTCGCCCGAAAAACCGCGGAATTCTGGATTTTTGCGGACTTAGTTTACGAAATATTAGCATTCATAAAAAATATTTTCGCCGACATGTTGACATACGCGGCAGGCGCTTGTATAATCATCATGGAATTTCGATGCGCGCGATCCGCAATCGGCAAGATACGAAGGTGCATGAAATTGGAATTCACAGACTCTGCTCTGGAAAACATCCGCGTGAATCTCGACGGAGTGTTCTCCGCCGAGCGCCGGGTTGCGGAGTTCATCCTGAAAAATCCGGAGCAGGTGGTCACGCTCAACGTCGCCGACATCGCGGAGCAGAGCGGCGTCAGCGATGCGACCGTCATCCGCCTTTGCAAGCATCTGGGCTATACGGGCTTTTATCAGATGAAACTCCAACTGGCACACGAGCTGGGCAGAAATCAGCTGCTGCGCGACAGGGGTAACGCCCAGAAACCCGCCTGCGCGGACGACCTGCTCAAAGAGCTGGCGACCAGCATTTTGAACATCAGCGCGAGCATCGACATGCAGGTGCTGATGGCCTGCGTGGACAAGATCCGTTCGGCTGGAACCGTCTACTTCGTGGCGGCCGGCAATTCCGTGCCCGTGGCCGCGGGCCTATCGTTCCGGCTGGGGCGCATTGGCATCCGCGCGGTCAGTTCCTCCATGTCCGAACAAATGATCATCAACATCAACAACGGCACCAAGGACGACGTCGTGATCGGTATTTCCCACTCGGGCAGCTCCAAGCACGTCATCAACGCCTTCGAGCTGGCGAAGAAAAAGGGCCTTTATACGATCGCGCTGACGGACTTCAAGCGATCCTCCGCGGAGCAGGCCGCGGACATCACGCTGTCTACCGGCGTCAACGATTCGAGCGTATACCTGTTCGGCGCGACATCCTACCTGTTTTTATACGCGCTGTCTGACCTGATCCTGTTCTTCGTCGAAAACGCACGGCAGGGGAACGAGGACGAAATGGTGGAATACGTGCTGTCCGATACCAAGGTTTGAGTGATGGGAGATTTTCATGGACGATCACGCGCTGTATGAAAAAGTAACTCTTCAAATGGAAACGGATGCCGCGAAATGCGCCGAAACCGGAAAGCGGCTGGTGCTGGGGTACACAAGCGATTTGGACGTCGTGCTGGAGTGGGACGGGGACGCTTTTTCTCGGATCGCCCGAGACTTCCTCACGGAGGAGCCCCGGTACGCGACAGGCGACCAGATCGATTCGATGGAGGCCTTCGCCCGGATCGTGCTGCACTTTCTAGCGGGCGGCGCGGGCGGGGAAATCGACATCACGAGCCCGGCGGTGTGCGACTACCTTGAGCAGCACTTTGAGACCGCCTACGCGCTGGGCGGCACCTGCGCGCAGAGCGCGGCGGCGCTGGGCGCGGTCGGCTTCCCGGTAACCGCCTACATCACGGACCGCTCACGGGCGGTGTGCGAGCTGATGGACCGCCCCGGCATGCGGCTCTACGCAAACGGACGCGTCGCCCCGCTCGCGATGAGTGCCTCCTACGAACTCCCGGTCAAGCACATCATCCTGCAGTACCCCAAGGACGCGGAGGTGACCGTGCGGGGAGCAACCTACAAGGCCCCGGTTTCCAACCGGCTGATCATGGACTTTGACACCATCCACAAGATCCTGCCGATTGAGCAAGGTTTTCTGACCTGGTGCGAGGAAAACGCCCGGAACATCTACGCTCTGTGCGTTTCGGGTTTCAACGGGATTCTTGACCCCGCGATCATGGCCGAGCGGATTGACCAGTTGACCCGGCACTACGCCGCCTTCCGCGATCAAAACCCCGAAGCCGTGATCTACCTGGAGGGCGCGTACTACCTGAACCCGGAGGTCAAGGATCTGGCCTTCGAAGCGCTGGCCCGATCGATCGACATCCTTGGCATGAACGAGGAAGAGCTGGTGGAGCACGCCGCGCGCTTTGGCCTTGAAACCGACAAGGAGAACCTCGCTTCGATCCTCGAGGCGCTTTCGTGCCTGCTCACGCGCTACCCGGCCAAGGGCATCGTGATGCACACCAAGGATTACTCGATGTACTACGGCAGGGAGTTGCCGGGCGTCGACTTCGCGAAGGGCCTGGCTCTGGGCAACTTGATGTCCGGGACCCGGGCGCGCACCGGGCGGTACGGCACGCGGGCGGACTGCCTGGAAACGCTCCAAACCCTCCCGCTGAGCGAAACGGGCCTGAAAATGGCGGCGGAGCTCAAGCAGGCCGACACCGGCGGACACTTCGTCGCCCTGGTGCCGACAAGGTACATGGAACATCCCAAGTATACGATTGGTCTGGGGGACACGTTTACCGCCGGGATGTTGACGGCCTTTATTCACTAGCAGAGCGATGAAAATCCGCCGTCGGCTTTCATCGCAAAGGAAGAAGACTGCGTGAGCATGAAATTCTGCACAAATTTCCGGGCGGCTCACTGACTTGTGGAATTGTTTCCTCAATCAGTATGCGCACTGATTGAAGGAAACACGTTCCCGGCGCACACGTCGCCGGGAACGATCAGAGCCTTGACGAGGTTTGCCAATAGTTTGTTAGTATTGCAGGGGGTGATTCGCCTTGGAAGGCGCCATGAAGGACAAAACCGGCGAATACGAATACATTCTCGAATGCAAGGACCTTTCAAAGTCCTTCGGCGGTACGCACGCGCTGGATGGCGTGCAGTTTATGGTGAGGCCCGGCGAGGTGCACGCGCTCTTGGGCGAGAACGGCGCGGGTAAGTCGACGCTGATGAAGATCATCATCGGCCTTCAAAAGGCGGACAAGGGCCAGATCATGTTTGAGGGCAAGCCCTACAGCGTCAGCGGCCCGGCGGAAGCCATCGCCGCGGGCATCTCGATGATCCATCAGGAGCTCAACCCCGAGCCCCACCTTTCCATCGCGGAGAGCATCTTCCTCAAGCGCGAGGACGTGACCCCGGGCATGCACCTGCTCAACAAGAAGAAAACCAACGAGCGCGCGGCGAAGCTTTTGAAGGAGTTCGACATCGACCTCAATCCGAAGCTGCTGGTTGAGGAACTGACCATCGCGCAGATGCAGATGATGGAGATCATCAAGGCGGTCTCCTGCAACGCGCGGCTGGTCATCATGGACGAGCCGACCTCCTCCCTGGACAGCGAGGAGACCGAGCGCCTCTTCAAGACCATCCGAAACCTCAAGGCGGCCGGCGTCACCGTCATCTACATCTCCCACCGCATGGAGGAGATC
>JAEVZE010000048.1 GCA_023392395.1 Bacillota bacterium | reverse complement strand
ACGCAATGGTGATCATCGAGGACTTGTTCATGGGGAGCATGATCCGCGTCATGACCTGGATCTCGGTCGCGTTGTCCAGCTTGGCGCACTCCACAATTTCATCGGGCACCTGTTTGAAGCTCTGCCGCAGCAGGAAGATGCCGAAGGCGTTGGCGCCGAACGGGATAATCTGAGGCCAGAGGGTGTTGATTATCTTGAACTTTGACATCATCAGGAAGACGGAAATGTAGGTGATCTGCTCTGGAATCATGAAGGCGATGAGCACAATGCCGAACAGTACGCCCATCAGCGGGAACCGGCGTTTTGCGAACGCATACGCGGCGGGGACCATCACCACCAGCTGCAGGATGATGATCGACCCGGTGATCACCGCAGAATTCTGTGCATACAGCCACAAGCCGCTTCCCAGCTGGCCAATGGTCTTGAAGCTCTCGAACGTAAACTGCTTCGGCCACAGCGTAGGCGGAACGATGATGGATTCACCATATGTTTTGAAGGCGGTGATCAGCATCCAGTAAAATGGAAACGCAAACGCCAAGAAAACAATTGTCTTGAAGATATCGCCGGGCAGCTTTGGCAGATAGAGGAGAAATCTGCGCTTCCATTGATTTTTCTCGAAAAAACGTTGCAGCATATCCCGTTACCCTCTCCTTCTCGTTAATAGTGGACCCGCTTCTCCAAGCCTTTGAAGTTAAACAGGGTAACCAAGATCAGGATCAGCATCAGCACGACGCCCGCGGCCGAACCAATGCCCAGCGAATTGTTGCGCTGGAACGCGTAGTTGTAGATATACAGGGAAATCACCTGCGTGGACGTACCCGGGCCACCTCTGGTCATCAGGCGGACCGAGTCGAACACTTTGAACGAGCCCGTGGTGATCGTGATCAGCAGAAAGAACAGCTGAGGAGAGAGAATGGGCAGCGTGATTTTCCAGAATGTCTTCGTTGCGGAAGCGTTGTCCAGCTTGGCGGCCTCATAGATTTCCGGCGGGATGGCTCTGAGCGCGGCCAGAATGATGAGGGCGTAATATCCGATGTTCTTCCACGTGTTCATGACGATGATGCAGAACATGGCGGTATTGGTATCCCCCAGCCAGTTGACGGGCGCCAAGCCAAACGCCTTCAGGACCGTGTTGAAAAGGCCGTAGGTATCCGAACTAAACAACCAGCTCCAGATAAAAGCTGCGGAAACGGACGCGACCAGGTAAGGCGTA
This sequence comes from Bacillota bacterium, assembly GCA_023392395.1. Classification (GTDB taxonomy): domain Bacteria; phylum Bacillota; class Clostridia; order Christensenellales; family Aristaeellaceae; genus JAEZHK01. Next base: position 10,017 of record JAEVZE010000048.1, on the reverse strand, counting down.
AAAATCGCGGTCTGGGTAACCTTGTTGATCCTGCGGTCCTGATACATCCACACCGCGAAGACGACGGAGAGGAAAATCAGAATGAACACGATAAAAACTGTATAGACGGCGGTGTTCTTCAGCGCTTCCAGGAAGTCTTTCTTAACGAAGAAAATGTCGTAGTAGTTGTCCAAACCGATAAACTTCTTGTATGGGTTCGTCGCGTTCCCCTTATACAGGCTCAGCTGAATAATGTGCAGCATGGGGTAGATGACGAACGTCAGAAGAAAAAGGATCGCCGGCGCAATCATCGCGTAGGATGAAAGAAGCTCGCGCCTCTCCTTGCGCCTTCTAAAGCGCAAGGCATCAGTCATTTGCTTAGCCATTGCTCAATCCCTCCGCCATGATCCTGCACTTTTTGTAGGCGCCGCTGTCCGTTTCACGAATGCGCCGTCCGTCTACGCCAAAGTAATACAGGTCCTCGCCAGCCACGAAGGCGGTTACTTCATCTCCGATCGCAAACTCATCGCTGAAGCTTTTGACCATCGCGCTATACTGGCCCATCACGACCTTATAAATCGTCTCCGACCCGAGCATCTCCCTCGTGGCAATTTTGCCGGTCCGTTTAAAGGGCGCATCCACGGTTCCGGATGTCTTCAAGACCACCTTTTCCGGCCGGAATCCCAGCTTGCCCTCTTTGGAAAGCTCCAGTATGTTCATGGAGGGCGACCCGATGAACTGCGCGATGAAGACACTGTTGGGATCCTTGTAAATATTCTCCGGCGAACCAACCTGCAGAATTTCTCCCTTGTCCATCAGCACGATCACATCCGCCATGGACATGGCCTCCACTTGATCGTGCGTGACGTATACAAATGTGGTTTTCAGTTTCTCGTGAAGCTCGATGAGCTCCACCCGCATCTGTACGCGCAGCTTGGCGTCCAAGTTGGACAGCGGCTCGTCCATCAGGAATACCTTAGGCTTTTTCACCATTGCCCGGGCGAGCGCCACGCGTTGCCGCTGGCCGCCGGAAAGAGTACCGGGCATCCTGTCCAAATACTCCGAAAGGCTGACCGTCTCTGCCACTTCGGCAATCAGGCGCGCCCTCTCCTCCTTGGGAACCTTATTGTTTTTCAGACCGAACTCGATATTTTCCCGCACCGTCATCGTAGGGTAGATCGCATAGTTCTGAAAAACCATCGCGATATCCCGCTTCCCGGGCTCAAGATCGGTAATATCCTTGCCATCCATCAGCACTTGACCAGTGGTGGCGGGGCCGATCCCTGCGATCATCCGAAGAAGCGTTGTCTTGCCGCAGCCTGACGCACCAACAAGTACGGTGAACTTTCCGTCTGGAATCGTGAGGTTCAGATTGTCGATGATCTTGTGATTTCCAAAGGACTTCCCTACGTTAACAAACTCTATTCCAGCCATGCGGACACCTCCGATAGCAATATTTTCGGATTCAGAAGAACCGGGATCACTGCGCGGACTTTATCTGGCGGAGCGCCTGGTCCGCCAATTCCTGGGAACACAAATGTCCTTGTACGAAAAACTCTTTGGCGGTGGGTGGGGACGCGACAGCTTCGCCCACCGCCAAAGGTTCGATGCAGTTGGTCTATTTCCAGGAGACATTTCGGTTGTGCGCTATCTGCCGGTCATGCAAGCCCAATACCGCTTGCCGATCATGCGGGGTGGGAAGGGGAGCGCGAAGGCGTTCTCCCTTCCCGGTTGCGCAGCGGGAATACCAGAGCGTACATTGAATCCTTGACTAAAGCTGGGTTCCTTTAGAACAGAGAAGCCGTGTTTGTCTTGATGTACTCCACCGCTTCCTCGGCGCTCATGCTCTTGTCCTGAATCAACAGGGAAGAGGCATCCCAGCAAACGAGGGTGAAATCCTGCAGGAAGGGCACATAGGGATACTCCTGCGGCTTGGCGGTGGACAGCTGGTCATAGGCGACCTTGGTCAGCGGGTTCTTTTCCCACTGCTCGATCATGGTCGGATAGTTCGCGACCGACTTGGTAACGGGGACATAGCCGGTGGTGATGGCGGTGTTGGCCACCATTTCGTCGGACATCAGCATCTTGACGAATTCCCAGGAAGCCGCGATCTGCTCTTCGCTGTTGTTGGCAGCGATGATGCCCACATTGCCGCCGCCGATCTCAGAAACCGGGTTTTTCGCGTCGTACGTGGTGAAAGGCATGACGCCCAGCTCGATGCCGCCTTCCGCGCAGCCCTTCATGACGTTCTTAAGTCCGCCGCAGGAGCCCCAGAAGCAGCCCAGCTTGCCCTGGTAGAACAGCTCTTTCATCTTCGGGTCCTGATCGGTGGAATCGAACGGGCGGCACCAGCCCTCGTCCACCCAGCGGCGCCAGTCGGTGAGGACCTTCAGCATCGTCCCATCCTCGAGGGCCGGGGAAGCGGAGCCATCCTCGTTGAACATGCTGGAGCCAAGCTGCCACAGGTTCGCGGCGTTGAAGTAGCCGAAGTCCTTCAGGCACTCAAAGCCCCACACCTGCACTTCGTTGTTCGCATCCACCTTGTACAGAGCCTTGGCGAACGCTTCGAGCTCCTCGATGGTGGTGGGCGGCGTCAAGCCGGCCGCGTCCGCCATGCCCTTGTTGTAATAGAGCAAAGGAGTGGAGCGGAAGAAGGGAACCGAGTGCAACTGGTCATCCTGGTTGCCCATGGTGAGCATGAAGGGATCCAGCAGGTTGCTTACGTCAAAACCATCCTTTTTGGCGTACGGCATCATATCCGCCAGAACGTCGTCCTCCATGAACCAGCCGACCATCGTGTTGGCCAGGATAGCCACCTGGGGCTGTTCGTTCGCCTGAATGGACAGCTGAATCTTGGCGGTCAGATCATCGTAGTTGCCGATGTAGGTTTCGACGACATTGATGCCCTTTTCTGCGCCGACCGTCGTGTTGAACTTGTTCACCGCGAATTGAACCGCTTCCTGCAAAGCACCGGATCCGCCTGTATGCCAGAAGTTGATGGTGATGGGCTCACTGGTGGCCAAAGCCATGGGCGCCAGCGAGAGCACCAAAGCCAAGGCGAGAACTAGGGCAAGAAACTTCTTCATGTACGGAAAACCTCCTTCAAACTTCCTGGTCCCTATAAAATGGTACTACGACCATTTTATTTCAATCAACTGCTTTCGCAGGTTGCCGGAGATCCTCTGGAGGATCCGGCGGTAGGGGACGAAACTGTGGCGCGATCGAATCTCGCGGCACGTTCCAAGGACAGGGTAAATCCTCCGCCCCGTGCAATCTTACGTCATTTGAGCAGCGCATCCATGGAGATGCCTTCCGCTTCGGGCAGACGGACGCCCAGCAGCTTGGCAAATGTCGGCGCCTGATCGACGAGCCTTCCCGTATCCAGCGTCACGTTTTCTTTGAAGTCCGGGCCTTTGCACAGGAACGTGGGCTGCGGCCCCTTCCACGGCAAGTGGCCGTGGGTGGCGCGGCCGTAACGGTAATCGTCCGTGTCAAAAGAAGTCACCAGCGGGCGAACGAAGGAGTCGCCAAAGCTGGTATAACCGTCCGTTTCCAACACAAAGGAGAAATCGCCGCTCCAGTGTTCCTTTTCGTTGATCTCTTCCGTCGTGAACACTTGCGAGAATCCATACACACCCTCGCCGCACAACCTGTTCAAAAGGGCAGCCACCCGGTTGCGCAGCTCAGCGTCCTTCGGGTCTTTCAGAAAAATCATCGCCGACATGCCGCCGGACAGGCACCAGGCGTCCCAGTCCTTCAAGCTGCCGTCTTCGTTCAAACGGATGAACCCGTTCTCCGCCAGCAGGACGTTCGGGTTGACCACGCGCTTGATCTCCAGCTGCCCATGGTCACTGGTCAGCACCAGGTTGGTCTGCTCAAGCAACCCCGCGTCCCGCACGGCATCCATGAGCTCGCCAATCCATTGATCGGTTTCTTCCACGCCTGCCAGCACCTTGTCGTTGAAAAGGCCGGTCTGATGGCGATACGCGTCAATGTTGGCCGGATGCAGGAACATCACGTCCGGCTGATATTCCCGGATGATGTCGCAGCAGCAACGAATGATGAAGGTGTCGGTGAACGGGTGCTGACGGATCCGGTTGTCGCCGATGTGCCTTTCTATAATGGACAGCATCCGCTCATCGGAACCCATGCGGGCAAAGGCTTCGCGCGGCGTATCCGAAGGGGATTGGGTCCAGTATTCGTCGATCAGGTAATCGATGGCGGGATGATTGCCCGTTACGGGCCAGAAAACCGCCGCCGTCGTATAGCCGGCCGCCTTTGAGGCGTAGAAAATGTCGTCCTTGCAAAGGTTCCATTTGCGGTCCCACAGCCACGGAAGGGGAGACACGCCGGGGAGGAATTCCAGGTTGCCGTTTATGCCGTGTTTGTTGGGGTATACGCCGGTGGCCATGGTGGTATGGCAGGGATAGGTAATCGTGGGATAGACGGATCGCATTTTGCTGATCTCGCAACCGCCTGCCAGATACTTGCGGTAGTTCGGCAATTTTTTCAGGTGTTCCAGGTCTTCGGTCACCAGTGCGTCGGCTGAAAGCACAATCAGCTTTTTCTTCATCGGTACGCCTTCCTCTGTCATCGTAGTTCCGTTTGTTCAAACATGGCGGAAAGAGTCCTGTAACGCTGGTATAGAGGTTCGTAGGCATCGGCGTGAATGGGCTTGTAGGTTGTATCTACTGGCGCCGCCATGCGCCGGATGCACCTGGTGAGTTTCTCTCCCGACGCCGCCGCGCCCACGATGGCGCTGCCCAGCGCGCTGGCCTGAGCGCTTTGACATACCCCGATCTCTTTGCCGAAGGCATCTGCCAGCACCTGCATCAAGAAAGGGTTTTTCAGGGGGATTCCGCCTGTGGCAAAGACGCGCCTGACGGGCGCGCCCGCCTCCTGAAAACTGTCGAGGATGCGCCTAGCGCCGAAACAACAGGCTTCTACAACCCCGCGGTACAGATCCACGGCGGTGGTATGAAGCGTTGCGCCTGCCAGTACGCCCCTCAGGTTGGGCCGCATCAACGGAGAACGCACACCGTTGAGCCAGTCCAGCGCGATCACACCGGATTGACCGGGGCTTAGCGCCGCCGCCTTTTTGGACAACAGGGCGTGGATGCCCTCGCCCGTTCGATCCGATTCGGCTTGCAGCCAGGCGGGCACGCACTGACTGACGAACCACTCCAATCCGTCTCCAAAGCAGGATTGTCCGCCTTCGTAACCGTACAATCCGGGCGCGTGGGCCTCGTATGCCACCGAATAGATGCCTGGGATGCCCCGCTCCCTGTCATCGTTGAGAAGATAGCAGGCGCTGGTCCCCAGAACCGCCACCAGATCTCCCGCGCGGTCGGCGCCGCACCCCAACACGGAGGCATGGGAGTCAATCAGCGGGGCCGCCACCGGCGTTTCCGGGAGCAATCCCAATTTTCCGGCCAAATTGGGGGTCAAACGCCCCGCCACGCTGCCGAGGGGCAACAAGTCGCCCAGCAGCTTGGATGGAACGGGCTCAATACCGGGCGATACGGCCTGCCAGTAGTCCGCGTCCGGATATCCGGCCGGAGAACAGTGGTAGCTGTTGCAGCAAGCCATGCTTGAGCTTCTGGAGCTTCGGCCCGTCATGAACCATGCCAGCCAATCGCCCATTTCCAGATACCGATGACAGGCGTCCCAGACCGCTGGGTCTATCTCCGCCGTTTCGAGCGCCTTGGCCAGCATCAGTTCGCACTGAATGCCGCCGCCGTACAAATCAAGCCACGGTTCGTTGCGCTCCCGGGCCGCCTGGAGCATCCTGTCTGCCTGGGGTTCGCCGCCGTGATGCTTCCAAAGCTTGAGGTACGCGTGGGGATGGCCGGCCCATTCCGGCAAAAGGCACAGCGGCGCACCTTCCGCGCTTACCGGCATGACGGTGGAGGAGGTGCAATCCAGCCCGAGCCCCACCACATCTTGGCCTGCAACGCCCGCTTCACGCATCACTTGAGGCACGACTGCGTGCAGTCCGTCGATGTAATCCTGCGGGTGCGCCAGCGCAAAGCCGTCCGATAGAGGCGTGCTGTTTGGCAACGCCTTGTCCATCACGCCATGTGGGTATTCAAACACCGCCGCTGCCAGTTCCCGGCCCGTTTCCATATCCACCAGCAGCGCTCGCACAGACAAAGTGCCAAAGTCAAGCCCGATGGAACAACGCGTCATCGGGCCTATTCCTCCCGCCCCGCGACATGCGGCGTCTTGTCGAAGCAGATCTTTTGCACGTCCGTCGTCTCAAGGGGCTCCATGACTTTTTTCGGCGTAAGACGATGAGAGATCAGCAAGGGGGCGAACTTTCCCGAGACCAGTGCTTTCAAAAGGAGTTCCTCCTGCCCGCTAATCTGCCAATGTTTTTGCGGTAATGACGCGTGTTCCGCGCTTCTCAAATTCATGGGCGATCTCATCCGGAAGTTTCCAGTCGGTGATCAGCGTATACCCATCGGATACCCCGCCCATGATCGCCATAGAGTCATCGCCATATTTGCTGGAATCCATGATGATATAATTGCGCTTCGCCACGCTGAACACGGCGCTCTTCATATCCGCGTCCTTCAGCGTGGAAACAGAGAAACCGTGGCTGAGGGAGAAGTGATCTCCGGTCACAAAGGCTCGGTCTACCACGATCATTTTCATCATTTTGACCGCCATAGGCCCGACGCAAGAGTATATGGCGGGCCGCAGTTCGCCGCCAATCATGATGGATTGGATTTCCGGCGCTTTGCGAAGTTCGGCCAGGATATTGAATGCGTTGGTGCATACGATCAGGTGCTTGTTGCCCGCGATGACCAGCTTGACCAATTCGAAGGAAGTGGTGCCGCAATCGATGTAAATGGTTTCGCCGTCTTTGATCAGATCGTACGCCACGCGCGCGATGGCGCGCTTTTCCATCAGATTTTTATTTTCTTTATCCTCATAGGCAAGCTCGTGGGCAGCGTTCGTGATCCGCACCGCGCCACCCCAGGAACGCTTCAGCGTCCCCTCCTGCTCCATTTGGATCAAGAGCTTCCGAACCGTCACTTCTGACACACCGAAGGCTGCCCGCAATTCCTTTACGGTAATAGAAGGCTGCTTTTTGATCTTCTCTATGATATATTCTTTCCGATCCTCAAGAAGCATCTGGATCCCCCTTCTATTTCCCCACCTCAATGATTACTCGGGTTTTCGGAACTGGACTCCGTTCAGTGGTTTCGAAATATTTCTGAAACCTTGTTTCGTTGGGCCAACCGACCGGACTTTTGATTTCTTTCGATATTATCTGGATATTCAAATTATACGCAGGCAATGGGTGGTTGTCAACCGTATTTTTCGGAGATTTTTAGGAGTATGGTCAGGAAAGCTGAGAATCATCTCGTAATTTTCGATATTTTTCGTAATCAAACCGATTGACAGTGATCTATAAATATGCTAAGCTGTCAGGGTAAAACGGAAGTAAACGAAACAATAGAAATAATTCATAAGTTGAAAGAGCGGCGCCCCAATGGGTGGGTATCCCGCCGCCAGAACAAGCAGAATGCCATGCTGCTGGATCTATGGAGGAAAACCGTGCTGATTCAACCGAAATCCTTCGCAATTACCGATTATTTAAACCAAACCTTCGAATGCACATGCGGAAGGGTTCACTCGACCGCCTTGCGTGAGGTGGTCATCCGCCACGGAGCGCTGGAGGATGTGCCGGCGCTGGTACGGCGGCTGGGCTGCACAAAGCCGTTTATTTTATGTGATCCCAATACCTGGGCGGCGGCGTGCGAACGTTTGGTTGCCATCTTCGATCAGGCGGGCATGCCTTATCGACTCTTTCAGTTCCATGAAGCCGAGTTGGTTCCGGATGAAACGGCTCTGGGGCGGCTCATGATGACGCCCAGCGGCGATTGCGATCTGATCATTGGCGTCGGTGCGGGAACCATCAACGATCTGAGCAAATATTTCAGCTTCATCACAAGGCGGCCTTATTGCATCGTGGGAACCGCGCCCTCCATGGATGGCTTTGCCTCCATCGGCGCGGCGCTGATGCGGGACAATCTGAAGACCACCATGGACGCGCATGTTCCCATCGCCATTGTCGGCGATGTGGATGTGCTGGCCGCCGCGCCGATGGAGATGATTCTGGCGGGCCTTGGCGACATATTGGGCAAGTATACTTGCCTGGCGGATTGGAAGATCAGCAGGATCGTCAACGGGGAATACTACTGCGATATTATTGTAGAAATGGTGGAGCGCTCCATCCAGAATGTGATCGAGAGCGCAAATGACGTGTATCGCCGGGAACCCGCGGCGATCTCCGCGCTGATGGAAGCGCTGGTGCTGTCCGGGATTGCCATGAGTTTTTCCGGTAATTCCCGCCCCGCTTCGGGATGTGAACACCACCTGTCGCACTACTTAGAGATGAACTTCCTCTTTACTGGCCGCAAAGGCGTGCTCCATGGCCGCAAGGTGGCCGTAGGCACCGTGACAGCGGCGCTGCTCTACCATAAACTGGCCGAGGAAAAGATCGACTTTGCCGCGGCACGGCGTGCCTGTGAGGCCTTTGACATGGCCCGCTGGAAAGCAGACATGACAGATTATTATGGAAAGGCGGCTCCGGCCGTGATTTCCCTGGAAGCATCCACCGGCAAGAACAGCCTGGAAAGCTGCCTCAAGCGGTTGGATGCGATGGAGAAGCACTGGCCGGAAATCGTGGCGGAGATCCGGAAATTACCGGACGCCCGCCATCTGATGGACTTGCTTGAATCCTTCGGCGCGCCGAGCATTCCTCAGGATATCGGCATAGAGCGTTCTCTTTTGCGAGGCGGCATCATCGCCGCCAAGGAAGTCCGGGATCGCTTTACACTCTGGCAGATTCTTTGGGATCTAGACCTGCTCGAATCATACGCGGACTGGGTTTCAGAGTACTTCTATCAAAGGGAGGCGTGAGGCTTGAAAGCCTTGATCTCTCCTTCGATCATGTGCGCCGATTTGATGGAGCTTCGGCCCCATCTTCGGGAACTGGAGGCTCTGGGCGTAGATTATCTGCACGTGGACGTGATGGACGGCGTGTTTGTGCCGAATTACGCGCTGGGAGCGGACTTCGTCCATCAGCTGCACGCCGAAACCACCATCCCGCTGGACGTTCACCTGATGGTGGACCGTCCGGATGAGAAGCTCGCGTACTTCCGCTTTCAGCCGGGCGACCTGGTCAGTATTCACCTGGAGGCCACGCCGCATTTACAGCGGGCTTTGGCGCGACTGCGCGCAATGGGCGCCAACCCGATGGTGGCGATTAATCCGGCCACTTCCATCTATCTATTGGAGGATGTGCTGCCTGACCTTCATGGTGTTCTGGTGATGACGGTGAACCCGGGGTTTGCCGGGCAGGCGGTTGTGCCGCAGGTGATCGACAAAATTACCCGGCTTCGTGCGTGGCTGAATGAAAAAGGCTACCCTGGCGTTCAAATCGAAGTGGACGGCAATGTCAGCTTTGCCAATGCGCCCATGATGTGTGATGCGGGCGCCGACATCTTTGTCTGCGGGTCCTCCAGCATTTACGCAAAGGGAGATACGATCAGAAACAACCTGGAGAGGTTGCGTGAGGTTGGACTTTTTTCCGAAGCGATTCGGAAAGGGAGATAGAGAGGAGCGACCCCTATGAAGAGATTGTTGGTCCTGGTACTTGCGCTTGCTTTGGTGTTGTCGTCTTTTAGCATCGCTTTCGCCCAGGAGCAGACCACGCTGAACCTGTGGCACCGCTGGAGCGGCAAGAACGAGGAGATTTTGAACCAGTGCATCACGCAGTTTGAAGCCAAGAACCCCGACATCAACATCGAAGTCACCGCCAAGGCGGGCGAGTACTTTGAACTCCTCCAGAGCATGATCGCGGACGCGGCGGCGGGCAATCCCAAGCCCGATGTCTTCGTCGGCGGATACAACCTGCTCAACTACATCGCCAAGGAGATGGAACCCACCCCCGTGGATTCACTGACCTCCGACGCGGAGGCGCTGAAGGCGCTGTACGGCAACTATACGCCCGAGATGCTCGCG
>JAEVZE010000004.1 GCA_023392395.1 Bacillota bacterium | reverse complement strand
AAGGCGCTCTGATTGAAGGAAATCAGCGCCGCGCCGGAGGATTGCGCGTTTTTCACACCCTTGATGCTGTTGTGCACTTGGGACACTTGAGCCAGTTCGCCGGTGACCAGACAGAAGGCCGTATCGGTCTTGGCCTCTCTCTGCATGAAGCCGCCCGCGGCGGTCTCTATGGCCGGTTTTTCGTGTACGTGGACGCTCTCACCCGTCAGGCGGAAGACCATCAGCCCACCCACCGCCAGATCTTGAAATCGATCCAACAGGAGCGGATTCTTGGCTGCTTCACCGGGTTTCCATGTCCTGAAGAACGCCAGCACCGGTTCGGCTTCCGGCACGTCAGACAAGGCTTTTTCATGCTGCTTCCGGGACAACGCAAACCTGCGCAAGGTGTCCTCGTTTGGCGCGCCGTCCGCTCCAACACCAAGAAGGTAGTCCGCTTTGTCGCATAAAATGTACGCGCAGTCGCCGCCCGCCCGCTTGATCTGCTGCGGCACCATCATCTCGACGGGCAGCAGCTTCTTGCCCTGCTGGACGCGCAGGTCCGTCACGCCCGAGAGCGCGCCATCCGGCGTCAGCACCAGCTCAAAGGATACCTTCGCTTTGGTAAGCCCCGGCACGTCGATTTCGACCTCTGGGTCGTCCAGAAGGCGCTTGTAGAGGTCGTAGAGCGCGTTCAGAATCACGCGCCGCCGCCCCCCTTCATAGGCGGTACGGCGATGCGCCCGTCCACCATCTTCGCCCGGAAGAAACGCGCGGTCTTGTCCTCGTCAAAGTCGATGCCGTTCAGCATCCAGCCCAGGTCCACCTCGCCCGCGCATTGGTAAAACGACGGGGGCGCGTCCCCTTCGATCAGTTCAAAGTGGGCGGGAAACTCCCGGCACCCAAGGTACGGCCGGTGGAAGCACTGCCCGGCGCGCATGCGCCGTAGCGCGATGTTGTAGTGCTTTTCCACAGTGTCTTCCGGCCCGGCCTTGTCCGTTAGTATGAAGTGGGCTTCGACCATGTAGGCCGCGTCCCGGATCAGAAGCGCCGCGCGCTGTTGGCGGTTGTCACTGGCGCTGAGACCCAGTGGCTTAACGGGTTTGCCGTTCATCGCCGCCTCCGACGGCGCGGGCATTTTAACGCCCACCTCGTTTCTTCGGATGTTGTCAAACCGGATCTCGTTGAGCACGGTGATGCCGTCCACCACCCACAGGATCGCAGGCTTCCAATGGATGGCGTCCAGCACGCCGCGGGCCGCCGACGGCGTCATCACGTCGTAGCTGACGCGCTCGGCCTTCATCTCGGGCCGTGTGAAACAGGCGTATTCGCTCCAGACTTTCAAACGAATGCCATAACCCAAACGCTCGTCCTCCTTTCATCAGATGTGAAGGAAATCGCTGCGGAAACTGTTCTCGTCGATGTGTAGTAGCCCCCTCTCCACGCCGTCGTACAGGTTCAGATCGGTCAAAAGGTAGGCGTCCGAATCTTTCACGCGCTCGACGCTCCCGGTGCGGACCAGTTCCTTCAGTTCGTTGTCGTAGACCTGAACGCCGTAGCGCCCCAGTCTTCTGAGGTCGCCCCGGCTGATTAGGCCCGCCTTGAGGCGACCGGCGATTTCTTTGCTTTCGTCGTCGTGGGGGATGAGAATGGTGAAGGTGTTGTCCTCGATGAGTTGGAAGTCTCTGGCCACCGTTTTGAAGTCAAAGCGCAGGTTCCTCGCGGCATCGCCGCTGTCCATGGCCTGCATGATGCCTTTGGCGTCCAGACCCTTATCGTGCATGGCGTACAGCATTTCAAAATACCGCGCGATGGCCCCCGGCGACAGCGGGTCCTCCGGGAAGGCGTCCATCACCTCGCGCCCGTACGCCGCCGTGCGGCTGAACCAACCCCGAAGCGTCTGCCCCTGCAGCGAGAACACGCGCATTTGTCCGCCGCCCGGCAGCTTTCCCTCCCGGTTGCAGCGGCCCGCCGCCTGGACGATGGAGTCCAGCCCCGCCTCCGCCCGGTACACCACCGGGAAGTCCAGGTTCACGCCCGCCTCGACCAATTGCGTGCTGACCACGCGGCAGGGCTGTTTGTCATCCAAAAGCTTCTTGATTTGCGCGATTTTCTGGGAACGGTGGGCGGCCGTCATCCGGGCGCTCAGATGGAAGACGCCCGGCTCCTTCGCGATCAGGCCGTACAATTCCGCCGCCGCGCCCCGCGTGTTGACGATGCAAAGCGCCTGCCGCTCTTGGACGATTCGCTCCGCCAGCGATTCGAGGCTTAGCGCGCCCTCGCGGGTGACCGCGACCTTGCGGAACGCTTCGTACAGCTTCAGCGGCTCCGCCATGATCTCCCGGGGGCGTTGGTCCGCCGGGAAGTAGCCGGACAGCGCGGGCTGCGTGGCGGTGCACAGGATTACCGTGCACCGGCAGTGCCGGACCAACTCGTTAAGCGCCGCGATGCAGGGCTTCAGGAAGTCGGAATCCAGCATCTGCGCTTCGTCCAGAATGATGACGGATCCCGCGATGTTGTGCAGCTTCCGGCACCTCGAGCGGCGGCAGGCGAACAGCGATTCAAAGAACTGCACGTTGGTGGTCACCACCAACGGCGCGTCCCAATTCTCCGTCGAAAGCCGCATGCGGGAGAGCTTCTGCCGGTCCTCGTCTTCCGCCCGCTTGTCGAAGTCGGCGTTCGAGTGGTGCTCCAGCACGTTTTCCGCACCCAGCGCCTTTTTGAATTCGTCCGCGTTCTGTTCGATGATCGAGGTGAACGGGATCGCGTAGATGACGCGCCTCATGCCGTTTGCCGCCGCGTGGTTCAGCGCGAGCGACAGGCTTGAAAAGGTCTTGCCGCCGCCGGTGGGCACCGTCAGCGTGTAGACGCCCCGGGGGAGCCGGGCTTCCCGGCAGGTTTTGAGGATATCGCCCCGTAGCCGCTGGATCTCGGCCCCTTTGGAGTGGTCGTCCTCCACCGGGCGGCCGGAGAAGCGCTCCTGAAGGTAGGCATCCAGCTTCTCCTTCAGCGCTTCGATGGCGAGGCCCGGCTGACGGAGCAGCGCCTTTTCCGGGTCGCAGAAGCTTTCGGTATTCAGGCTGTCGGCGTCTACCAGCGCGGAGAACAGCATCCGGATCAGAAAGGAGATGGAGAACGCGCCAGTGGACGCGCCTGGAAAGGGGAAGCGCAAGGCTTTGGGCAGCGGCAGGGCGTTTAGAACCGTCGGGTCAGGCGCTTCCCTGGGCGGATGCGCCAGCCGGAATTCCAGCGCGCTCTCGTCGGGGCTGTGCTCGCTGCCGGCATCGGCAAGCCCCGCGTGGTGGCCCAGGATGGCGTAGGCGAGAATCTTTCCGAGCGCCTCGCCGTATAGCCGTTTCGCTTCCAATCCGCCCGCGGTGGAGTGGTCCACCCGGGTTTTCGCGCCGTCGAGCCGCGCTTGAAAGCCCTTGGTGGCCTTGCCGTAGTCGTGCAAAAGCGCCAGCGCGCAGGCCAGATCCCCCGAGCCGAACGCGTCCGCGAAGGAACAGGCCAGAAGCGCGGTGTTCAGCAGATGGGCTTCCAGCGACTGCCACTCAGATTCGGGTTTTCCTTCCAATGAATGCGCACTATAAGTCAACATTATCACCCCATCCCTGCCATTATACACCAATCCCCTCGGAATGTAAACTTTTAAAAACAAATCAGCGAATTTTATGGTATTTTATGCCGGATTCTCACGAATAGCGCGGCGCTTCGTCCAAAACCTATCCAGCCTGGCGGCGGGGATCCCCTCGCCGCCAGGCCGGATAGGTTTTCAGCGAGCCCTTTCGTTCCATCCAATCATTCCCGACGACCTGCGCGCCGGAAATGTGTTTCACCCACCAGTGTGCGTACACTGGTGGGTGAAACAATCCCGAAAGTCAGCGGGCCGCCCGAAAATTCGTGAGAATTTCAGGCCCGCGCAGTTCTTCCAATGCGCCCGAAAGCCGCATAGCGGATTTTGGGCGCATTGTTTACAGGTACAGCCTGCCGTTCATGCCGCTGACGATGGCCAGGTAGGCTTTGGAGGTTGCCAGGTACGCCATGACGTAGAAGACCGCAAACAGCAGCATCGTGGCCCCGGTGACCGTGGCGAACAGCGGCACGTTGGTGAGGCTGAAGACCTTCAGGAGCTTGGCCACCATCGGGAAGGCGAATGCCATGTGCACGGCGGCGGCGATCAGCGGCAGTGAGAACACCGTCAGCACCTGGGAGTTGATGGTCTTGCGGATCTCCCGGCCGGTCATGCCCACCTTTTTCAGGATGTCGAAGCGCTCGTTGTCCTCGTACCCTTCCGTGACCTGCTTGTAGTACATGATCAGGACCGCTGCCAGGATGAACGTGAGGCCCAAAAGAAGCCCCAGGAACAACAGCCCTCCATAGATGCCGATGAATTCGCCCCACAGTTCGGCGGCGCTCTCCACGTGGGAATCAGGCGAGGCGGTTTTCAGATCCGCCTGGATGGCCTTTGAAAGTGCGACCTGCGCCTCGCGGCCAAGCGGCACATCAAACCCGTAGTAGTGGTTGTAGGTCGAGGCGTTTTTGCCATAGACCTTCTTTTGCATGTCGTACAGCGCGCGCATGTCATCCGCGCTCACGAACACGTAGACCGAATCGGTGATGCTCATCACGTCTGCGTCCTCGCCCGCAAAGCCGTCCAGTTTCTCTGCCACACGGTAGGGGATACCGCCGATGTTTATGGAGCTGCCGACCTCCACGCCTTTTGGGTAGACGGCGATCTCGTCTTTACTCAGGCTCAGCGCGCGGCCGGAAGTCTTTTCATAATCCCCGGCGGGGACGACGTACACCCGGCAGAAGCCACCGCCCGCCCGGGCGAGGCCGTCCGCACTCTCGTCCAGCGTCAGCCGGTCGCCGCGCTGAAAGGCCGAGAAGGACAGATACCGGTAGTCCAGCAGGTTTTCCGCCGAAACGTCGGCGACGGAAAGTTCCTTGGTGACGGCAGCCTCCACCGCTACCGGCGCGTCCAGCGCCAGCGTGTCGGTGGTAATGGACACCTCCCGCGCAAAGCGCGTCTTCAGCGCGTCGTCCGCGCCCAGGTACAGGCAGGTGGTGGAGGAGATCATCACCAGCACCATCGTGGACAGGATGCAGATCGACGCAAGGCCCGCCCCGTTGCGCTTCATCCGGTAAAACATGCCCGACACCGACACGAAGTGGTTGGTCTGATAGTAGTAGCGCTTGTTCCGGCGCAGGAGTTTTAGCAGCGCCACGCTGCCCGAGATGAACAGAAGGTACGTGCCCAGGATCACCAGGATCACCGCGACAAAGAACCAGGCCAGCGCTTCGATGGGGTTGACCACGGTCAGGGCCAGCCAGTAGCCCGCGCCCAACAGTAGAATCCCCAGCGCAGCCAGCACGTAGTTGGCCCGGGGCTCGCGCTCGCCCGCGCTGCCGCTGCGAAGCAGTTCCGCGGGGGAGGCAAAGCGCACCTGCCGGAGGCTGTTCAGGAGGATGAGCAGGAAGATTCCGCCGAACAGCGCCGCTGTCACAGTTGCTGCAAAGCCCGAAACCGAAAAGCGGAACGAGGCGGTGGCGGCTACCAGGCGGAACATCACCAGTTGGCCGAGCTTGCTGAACAGCAC
>JAEVZE010000460.1 GCA_023392395.1 Bacillota bacterium | reverse complement strand
CACCTGGCCTGGGGCGATTTCGGCTCGCTTAGAAACCTCGCGGCGCTGGAGTACGAGTGCTTCCGTGCGGTCGCAAACGGCGCTGGCATCTGCGTGGGCGATCAGCTGCATCCGTCCGGCGCGCTGGACGAAAGCGTGTACAAGCGCATCGGCCAGGTGTTCTCGCAGATGGAGGCCACGGAAAAGTGGTGCCTGGGTTCGAAGAAGGTCGCGCAGATCGGCGTGTACGGCACCGTCCGCTCCGCGCAGGCGATTTCAAACGGCGTGGACCTGTCCATCGAGGGCGTTTACCGCGCGCTGACGGAGCTCAAGTACCAGTTCGACATCGTGGATCTGACCGACCCGATTGACGATTACGAGCTTCTGATCCTGCCCGACCGCGTGGCGCTGACGCCGGAGGCCGCACGCCGGATCGACGCCTACGTCGAAAAGGGCGGCAAGCTGCTGGCGACGGGTTCTTCCTCCGCTTCGCCGGAAGGTTTCCTGCTAACTTGCCTGCCGGTGGAGTACCTGGGCGAAGGGCTGACGGCCCCCCGGTACATGGACGTGCGCGAAGGCACGTTCCCCGGCGTGCCTGCGATGAAGACGGTCGCCTACTCCGGCGGCGCGCGCGTTTCGGCCAAACCGGGCGCGGTCGTTCTGTGCGAGACGGTGGACAGCTACTTCGACCGCGCGGAGGCGCACTTCTGCTCCCACCGCCAGACCCCGCCCAAGCTCACGAGCGACGGCGAACCCTGCGTCGTGCTGAATGGCGGTGTCGCCTACGTCTCCAACATGCTGTTCATGGATCTGGCCGAGTACGGCGTCAAGGCGTACAAGGACATCCTGGGGAGCCTGATCGCGCGGCTGCTGCCCCGCCCCCTGGTCCAGTGCGACCTGCCCGCCTATGCCGAGGTCACGTTGCGCGCGCTGGGAAGGGACACTGTCGTCCACGTGCTCAACTACATCGTGCAGCGCAAATGCAAGCAGCTGGACACGGTGGAGGACATCGTGCCGCTGTATGGGCGGGAGATTAAAATCTGCGTCGACCGCGCGCCTTCGGCGGTCAGGCTGCTTCCCGGCGGGGATGCCGTGCCGTTTGAATGCGCCGACGGCTATGTGCGCCTGAAACCTGACGCTCTTGGCGGCAGGACGCTTTTCCTGCTGGAAGCGTAATTTCCGCACCCAAACTGAACTGCCCACCGACGATACGCCGGTGGGCTTAGTGCGTTGAAAACCCCGAGGGTTTTTCAACGCAAAGGAAGAAGACTTCGCAAGCCTGAAATTCTACGGAATTTCCGGGCGGCTTGCTGACTGGAGGAATCGTTTCAGCCACCAGTGTGCGCACTGGTGGCTGAAACTGCGTTCCCGGCGCACGGGTCGCCGGGAGCGAATTGAAGGCACGAATGGGTTTGACTGCCGCGAGGGCATCCGCTCCCCGCCCATCGTAAATTATTCATGAACGCGTTCATTTATGCTTGACAGGGCGGGCGGCGGGACATACAATATAAATGAACACGTTCATAAATCGGGGAAAGGAGCCGGACATGCGAAAAAAGGACGAAACCCTGCGGGAGACGCTGCTGGATAGCGCGCGATCCATCGCCGCCTCGGAGGGTGCGGAGGCGATCAACATCCGCTGCCTCGCTCGTCACGCGGGCATCGCGACCGGCACGGTGTACAACTACTTCGCCAGCAAGGAGGATGTGCTGCTGGCGCTGACCGAGGAATACTGGCATGAGACGCTGAAAGAGATGCGGGACGCGATCCTGGCGGAGCGCTTCTCCGGGCAGCTTCAGGAGATCCTCGCCTTCCTGCGCGGGCGAATTTCCGGCCCTGCGGGCGGCTACATGCGAAGCCTCCGGGGCGTGGAAGCGGCGGGGCGCGAGCGGATGGGGTCGATGCAGGCGCTGCTTCAGGCGGACATTGCCCGTCGGCTGCGGGAAGACCCCTGTATCCGCCCGGACGCGTGGAGCGAAACCTTTACCCGGGAGTGGTACGCGGCCTTCGCACTCAGAAACCTTCTGGCGCTCCTGACCGCAAGCGAGAACGAAATCCTCTTTTTTCTCGAATTGGTCAACCGAACGCTGTATGAATGAAAGGAGTAACGTATGATTCAGGCGATTTTCGAGACGGTGTTTGACGTGGTTTACCTGTTTGGGGTCATGATGGCGGGGTTGTTCCTGGTGCAACAGGGCAAGGACCCGCTGGTGAAGAAATTTGGTCTGATGGCGATTCTGCTCGGCGCGGGCGACGCCTTCCACCTGGTGCCGCGCGTGCTGGCGCTTTGGACGACGGGGCTGGAGGCCAACGCGGCGGCGCTGGGGATCGGGAAATTGATCACCTCCATCACCATGACCGTTTTTTACCTGATCCTGTATTTCATCTGGCGGGAGCGCTACCACATCGAGGGGCGCAAGGGCCTGACCTGGGCTATGTGGATTCTCACAGCCGCCCGCATTGTCCTCAGCCTGCTGCCGCAGAACGAATGGCTCAGCTACCAGCAGCCGCTTCTGTATGGGGTCCTGCGCAACATCCCGTTTGCGATCATGGGCATGATGATTATCTGGCTGTTCTGGCAGGAAACCCATAAGGCAAACGACCCGGTGTTCCGGTTCATGCCGCTGGCGGTGCTGCTGTCCTTCGGGTTCTACATCCCGGTGGTGTTGTTCGGCTCCGTAGTGCCGCCCATCGGCATGCTGATGATCCCCAAGACGCTGGCCTATGTTTGGGTGGTGTGGATGGGGTGGACGCTGCACAAGGCGGCGTTGAAAGACCCCGAGGATTTTTCAACGCAAAGGAAGAAATCTGGGTCAACCTGAAATTCCGGGGATTTTCCGGACGGTTCTATGACCTAAGGAATTGTTTCCGATACCAGTGTGCGCACTGATAGCGTAAGGTTGTCAGCAGTATAAAGCAGAGGCATCGTCCTCTGCTTTTCCCTTTGTGCGGGGTCAAGGGGGCTCATCCCCCTTGCGGGGCTTTCGCGCCAAGCGCACACCATGGAATTTGGTTCAGATGCGCTTGGCGTGAAAGCGGGTTCGGTCCGGCCCTGCCGCAAAAACGCTCCGGTGGAGCGTTTTTAGAACCCCGGGGTGGGGGCAGGCCCCTGGCGCCGCCACGCCACTTTTTGTTAAATCCCGCAACCTCTCTTGACGAAACTATCAGTTGATAGTATGATGCGATCAGTCGATAGTCTGGAGGGGAAATTCATGTTCGCGCTCTACTTTGGAAGCTTTGCCGCCACGCTCAACACCCTGCTGCTTTTGATCATCCTGGCCATCGTGCTCTTGGCCGCCCGGAAGCGGGCAAGCACCGCGCGTTGGGGCCGTCTGACGGCTCTGATCATCCTAATCGGTACGGCCGTCAGCGCGATGTCCGCGCTCCGGGACGGCTACGGCGCGGTGAGCGCGCTGTTTCCGATGGACGGCGCGCAGTCGCTCGTATGCTCCATCGCGGGCGGCGCCATCTATCTGACCGGCATCGTCTGCTTGTTCTGGAGAAAGCAGAGCGCCCGCCGGGCAGGCTTTTTCATCACCTCCGGGCTGATGGCGCTGCAGGTGCTTGTGGTGGAGGGGTCCAGAATCTTCTATCTGATCGGAGGGCGCGTATGAGCACCCGGGAAAAGATCCTTCAGGAAGCGCTGAACCTGTTCTCCGTCAAGGGATACGACGCGGTGTCGCTCCGGGACATCGCGTCCCAAGTGGGGATCAAGGAGAGCTCGCTGTACAACCACTTTCAAAACAAGCAGGCGCTGTTTGACTCCATCATCGAGTGGTGCATGGCGCGCAGCAATGAGCACTTTCACGACGCGCACCTGGTCGGAGACGATCGGGTCTTCACCGCTGACGCGGCCACGGCGGGGATGTACGGCAACATGACGGAGGACCAGTTCGTGGAGACCGCAGGGAGGGTGTTCGAGGCGGTCTTCGCGGACGATACCTCGGTAAAGCTGCGGCAGATGCTCACCATCGAGCAGTATCGCGGCGAAAAGCAGGCGAAACTGTTCCGGGAGATCTCCTTTGAAAGCAGCTTGAAGTTCCAGGAGCAGTTGTTCCGGGCGATGATCGATGCGGGGTACTTCATTGAGGCCGACCCGGAGATGATGGCGCTTCAGTTCTGCGCCCCGGTGTTTCTGATCTTCTACAAATTCGATGGCAGCGCGGAGGGCGTCGCCCAGGCCAAGCAGCTGTTCATGCGGCACGTCCGGCACTTCAGTAGGACGTATTCCGCCCAAAAGAGCGCCCAGAAAAGCGGGCGGGTGTAAGGAAAGGAGATCCCTATGAAAATCGCGATTCTCTACGGCAACGCCCGCAAGGGCAGCACATGGCACCTGACGGACCTTTTCAAGCAGGAGCTTTCAAAGTATGGTGCCCTGGAAGTTTCCGAGTTCACGCTGCCCCGGGATATGCCTTCCTTCTGCAACGGCTGCTTCTCCTGCTTCATGAACGGCGAGCACACCTGCCCCCACGCGGCTTCTGTCCAGCCCATCGCGCAGGCACTATTGGACGCGGACGTGATCGTGCTCACCTCCAGCGTGTACGCGATGGACGTGACCGGGTCGATGAAGGCGATGCTGGATCACCTGTGCTATCTTTGGATGAGCCACCGCCCCGACCCCCGGATGTTTGACAAGATCGGCGTGACCATCGCCACCACCGCGGGCGCGGGGCTAGGCCATACCACCAAGACCCTGCATAGCAGCCTGAATTTCTGGGGCGTGAAGCGCACCTACTCCTGCCGCAGCGCGGTGTCCTCCATGCGCTGGAGCGACGTGCCCGAAAAAAAGCTGGCGCGCGTCCAAAAGGACATGCAGGCGCTCGCCCGGAAGGTCGCAAAGGCCGCTGAAAACCCCGGGAAGCTGCCCGCGCCGCTGTTTCGCAGCATCTTTTTCAAAATGATGACCAGCATGATGAAGAAGAACACCTGGAACTTACGGGATCGCAAGCACTGGGAGGAGCACGGCTGGCTGGGCTGACAGGGCGCCCCAAAACCCCGAGGGTTTTGGGGTGCAATGGAATAGAACTGCGCGGGCCTGAAATTCTGCGTTCTTTCCGGGCGGCCCGCTGACTTAAGGTGTTGTTTCACCCACCAGTGTACGCACTGGTGGGTGAAACATGTTCCCGGCGCACTGGTCGCCGGGAACGATCTAAAAGAACGCCGGGGCTCTCCACATCCTGGGAGATGGCCCCAGTGCGCCGCACCCGCCTACTCTCCAAAAAATTTTTGCGGCCCGTGTTTATCGGGCCGCAGTTTGTTTTATCCGGAAGGGCTGTTTATGCCCGAACCGGCGACGGGGTTTCCCGCCAGGGTTTTACGGGGTTTGCGCCTCTAGGCGCGTTGCCAGGTCAGGCGCAATTGCCGCGGATCAGAAAATCCAGCATATCGCGCGTGTCCTCGCGGTTGTCGAGCCTGAGCTCAACGTGGTCCACAGGCGCTTTGGGCACTGCGGTCCACAGAGACTTGACGAAGTCGCCTTCTTCCTTCCAGTCGATGGCTTTTCCGTCGGGCATCACCATTTCGACGTGGCCGGTAAGCGAATCCAGCCGGTCAAACAGTTTCTCGGGCTTTGCGATATTGTACAGCATCATGGTCGACACCTCCTTGTTGGGTCGTTTTCTTTTCTTCTTCCGACGGTATTAGTATAAGCGGCCCGCGTTATGCGCAGCCGCTTTTCACGCTAATTCCCAGCGAAGAAGTGTTATATCAAAGAGAAGATATGTTTCTCAGCGCCCCGTCCTGCCATTTCGCGGCGTAACCGCGGCCGGTTGGGGCTTGATAGGCGTAGAAGTCCTGTTTGGGCAGCGCACGGGCCTCCAGAATGGCCATCAGCGTGCCGCCGTGGGCGATGATGGCGCAGTCTCCCGGCAATTGGAGCGCCTCCCGCGCTACAAAGTCAAAGGCGCGCGCCACCCGGAGCGAAAAATTCCCCCGCGATTCGCCGCCGGGAAACGCGATGCGCCCCCGTGAATTCAGCCATTCCTGGTATTCCGGCAGGTCTTTCAGTTCTTCGTAATTTCGGTACTCGAATTGGCCGAAACCGCACTCCCGAAAATCCGGCACGATTTCAAGGGGCGCTCCGGGGCAGACGATTTGGGCCGTTTCCACGCAGCGGCAC
>JAEVZE010000456.1 GCA_023392395.1 Bacillota bacterium | reverse complement strand
TCGCGGACGTCAGCGTGATGTCGGTGATGGACGCCCGCGGCTTCTTCCGGCATTTGACGCTGGACGAGAAGCGGGCGATGATCGCGCGGCAGATTTTGAAAGAAGTCGACGCGCGGCTGGGCTTTCTGGTGGACGTGGGGCTGGACTACCTGACGCTGTCCCGCGCGGCAGGCACACTGTCGGGCGGCGAGGCGCAGCGCATCCGGCTCGCCACGCAGATTGGCTCCAGCCTGGTGGGCGTATTGTACATTCTGGACGAACCGTCCATCGGCCTTCATCAGCGGGACAACCGGAAACTTTTGACCACGCTCAAGCACCTCCGCGACCTGGGAAACACCTTGGTGGTCGTGGAGCACGACGAGGAAACCATGCTGGAGGCCGATTACATCGTGGACATCGGCCCCGGCGCGGGCGCTCACGGCGGCTACGTGGTGGCGCAGGGCACCGCCGAGGAGATCATGGACAACCCGGATTCGATCACCGGCGCGTACCTGTCCGGCAGGCGGCGCGTGCCGCTGCCGCCGTTTCGCAGGACGCCAAACGGCTGGCTCACCGTGCGCGGTGCACGGGCCAACAACCTGAAAAACGTCACCGCCAGCTTCCCGCTGGGCGTCATCACCTGCGTGACCGGCGTTTCGGGCAGCGGCAAGTCTTCGCTGGTCAACGAGATCCTGTTCAAGGCGCTCTCCCACGCGCTCAACCGGGCGCGAACCCGCCCCGGCGACCACGACGGAATCGACGGTCTGGAGCAGCTGGACAAGATCATCGCCATCGACCAGTCCCCCATCGGCCGCACGCCCCGCTCCAACCCCGCCACCTACACCGGCGTGTTCGACCTGATCCGCGATGTGTTCGCCTCCACCACCGACGCCAAGGCCCGCGGCTACAAGTCCAACCGGTTCAGCTTCAACGTCAAGGGCGGGCGGTGCGAGGCCTGCTCGGGCGACGGCATCCTCAAGATCGAGATGCACTTCCTGCCGGACGTCTACGTGCCCTGCGACGTGTGCAAGGGCCACCGCTACAACCGGGAAACGCTGGAAGTGCGCTACAAGGGCAAGAACATCTTTGAAGTGCTGGACATGACGAACGAGGAGGCGCTCTCCTTCTTCGAGCCCATCACCCGCATCGCCGGAAAGATTCAGACGATGGTGGACGTGGGGCTGGGCTACGTAAAACTGGGTCAGCCGTCCACCACGCTGTCCGGCGGCGAAGCGCAGCGCATCAAGCTGGCGACGGAACTGAGCCGCCGGGCCACCGGCCGCACGATCTACGTACTGGACGAGCCCACCACGGGCCTGCACGTGGCGGACGTGGAGAAGCTGGATGAGGTGCTGCAGAAGCTGGCCGACGCGGGCAACACATTGGTGGTCATCGAGCACAACCTGGACGTGATCAAGACCGCCGACTACATCATCGACCTAGGCCCGGAGGGCGGCGCGCGGGGTGGTACCATCGTCACCAGCGGCACGCCGGAGCAGGTGGCCGAGGATCCGGCCAGCTTCACCGGGCAGTACCTGAAGCGCATATTCCAGACGGAGGGCATGGCGCCGTGAGGCAGGGCAATCACTTCCGACCATGTCGTAAGCGATTGCGAAGGGAACGGGGGCGGATTGCTGAAATTCCCGCGGGAATTTCCGGGCGCAATCCGTAACGTGCGGAACCGATTCCCCGTCGGGCGGGCAAGCTTGCCCTTAGGGGAATCCATTTGCACTGGCGGAGCCAGTACAAATGATGAATCCTTGGAGGGCTTCGGCCCTCCAAACCTCCCGGAGTTCATACATTCGCAATTCATGCGTTCCCGTACGTCCGATTGGACTGCGTGCGCACGGAGGAGGGCATAGTGCTGTGAGGACGAAGCTCCGAGCCGTCTATCTGTGTGGCGTCCGTGTGCCCTGCGCAAAGCTGAATTCCGAGGGCCTCGCGCCGGAGCAATGGTCTACCGAAGCAGACCGCGCAGCGTTGGAACTCAACGCGCCGCTGGCGATGGCCCGCTTCCCCGGCCCCGCGCCGGAAGGGTGGATTGTCCTGCCGAGGGGCTATGCCCGGCCGGTTCCCGTGCCGCCGGAAGCGCTGGAAAAGCTGACGGAGGACGACCACGGGGCGATGCGGGGGCTGTACGGCCTGTTCGCCGGGCGCTATCCCGGCATGCTGGCCCGGGAGAACCCGGAAGAATGGGAGGAGCGGCTTGCAGCGCTGCCCAACCCGCTGGGGGTCTTCGAAGGCGAGCGGCTGATGCTGTGGCTGGCCGAAAAGGACGGCGAACTATTGGAATTGTCCGCCGCGCCGGACGCGCTGTCCCGCGTTCCCGGCTCGCTGGCGGCGGTTGGGATTGCCCGCGCGCCCGCGCCGATACTCGGTATTCCGGCGGAATGGATGGATGAAACCATCAAGCTGCGGCTCGTCCGGCCTTTTAACATCCCCGGAGCGCGGATCGAAACCCCGGAACAACTCGCCCGCGCGCTGGATGGCGCGGTGCAATGGGACTGAACAAATACCAGAAAAACAAGAAGCCGGGAGCATATCCCCCTTCCCGGTAACCGACCACCAAACGCAAAGGAGCCGGGCCATGAAGAAGCTGACTTTGAGGGGCATGATCTTGGCGGCGGTGTTCGCCGCGCTGACGGGCATTCTGACGCAGGTGCAGATTCCGCTGGAGCCGGTGCCGGTCAACCTGGCGCTGTTCTCCGTATACCTGGCAGGCGCGCTGCTGGGGCCGAAATACGGCGCGCTGTCCATGCTCGTGTACGTGCTGCTGGGCGCGGTGGGCGTGCCGGTCTTCTCCGGCTTCTCGGGCGGTCTGCACAAGCTGGTGGGCCCGACGGGCGGCTACATCGCCGGCTATATCGCCGCCGCGTTTCTCGTGGGGCTTCTCAGCCGCAAGTGGGGCTTCGGCGCTTGGAACTTGACGCTGGCGCTCACCATGCTGATCGGCATGATCGCCTGCTATGCCCTGGGCACCGCCTGGTTCATGATTGTGACAGGCCGCGACCTGTGGACCAGCCTTACGCTCTGCGTGTTCCCCTTCCTGCTCGGCGACGGGATCAAGATCGCGCTCGCCACCCTGCTGGCCGGACGCCTGCGCGCGCCGCTTCAGGCGAGCGGGTGGAGCGCGTAGCGGTAAAAAGAGACGAAACGGGGCTCCGCCCCGCACCCTGCCAGGGGGCAGCGCCCCCTGGACCCGGCACAAGGGAATAAAAAAAATAGAGAGGGCAAAACCCTCTCTATTTTTTGATCAGATCAGTAATTACTGAGGATATGGCTTATCCCACTTTCATCATCTTGACCGCTTTTTTCTCGGCCTTCTTACGGGCCTTGCGCGCTTTGCGCAGGTAGATCGGCTCGGTCTCGAAGTTGACGTTCTCCGGCGGGACCTCCATCAGGCTGGGGTCCCGGAAGTACTTCTGCATGATGGAGAACGCGCGGGCGTAGCCTGCGCCGCCGCAGATTCGCTCGTCGGTCACGACGCCAATGGGCATCTGGTTTTTGTAGCCGATCTTGCCGCCGCCCGAGGGCTTGAGCGCACGTTCGATCTTGCCCAGGCCCAGGAAGATCGACGTGGTGCCGAAGTTGTACAGGTGGTGGTACAGATAGGTCATGTTGATGGAGGCCATGTTGGTGATGAACATGGAGGTATGGAAGGGGCTGGCCTTGTAGACGAGGCCCGGCATCAGGCCGTAGCGGTCCAGCAGCTTCACCAGGCCCACCACCACCGTCGCAAGCCCCGGAATCGCCAAGAGGGTGCGCGCGAACATGTCGGTCAGGTTGGAGTTCTTGTCCTCCCTGCCCTGGCCCACGGCCTCTTCGATCTTGCGGCCCACGTCGAAGATGGTGTCGGTGGCCTCGAATTCCACCTTGGCCAGCGACTCCATGATGCTGTCGTCCGCGCGCCTTCTCAGTACCACGAACGACACCGAGATGCGGTTTCTGGCGTAGGTCTGCTTGTTGATGATGAAGCGGTTGAGCTCCGGGCATTGCGAGACCGTGCGCACGAAAGCGGCGATCACGATCGACATGAACGTCAGATTGTGCCCCTTTTCATGGGCGGCTTTGATGTAGTCCGCCAACACGTCGTATTCCAGCGTCTGCCGGCAGAAATTCTGCGCGTCCGCGCGCGTGGGCATGATGTAGGGTGTGAATTGGACGATCGGATCGATCCCCCTCAGCAGGCGCCTCCCGTCCGGGCGAAAACCAAACACAGACATCCATCCCTTCGTGCATTGGATGAGGCTGGGCTTATCCGCGCGGCTTGTCGCCGACGAAGAACAGCGCGATGGTGCCCGGGCCCGAGTGGCACCCGATGACCGGGTTGATGAGGTTGATGATCTTGATGCCCACGCCCCACTGCTCGCGGATCATGGCGTCCACCAATTGCGCGTCCTGCAGCGCGTCGCCGTGGGAGAGCATGATCGGGTACTTCGTGGGGTCCAGGCAGTTGTCCTTCAGGTGGTCCACCAACGCCTTCAAGGCGCGCTTTCTGCCCTGCTGCTTCTCCTTGGGGATCAGGTGCCCCTCGTCGTCCACGTTGAGCACGGGCTTGATGGAGAGCATCGTGCCGATGAACGCCGCCGCGCCGGAAACCCGACCGCCGCGCTTCAAAAAGTTCAGATCGTCCACCGTGAACCAGTGGTGGATTTTCATCTTCGTCTCCTCGACGAAGGCGGCCGCTTCCTCGATCGTCGCCCCCGATTCCACCTTCTCCACCGCCAGGTACACCATCAGTCCCTCGC
>JAEVZE010000462.1 GCA_023392395.1 Bacillota bacterium | reverse complement strand
TCGTGAACCTTGGGATCGGCGGTGGGGAGCTTGCCCAGCTCGTCCACGAGGCCGTCGATCTTTTCGGAGGTGAAGCGGGTCTGGTTGGCGGACGCGGCCTTGCCGTTCTCCACCACGTACTTGCTGTGCCAGCCGATCACCTGGCTGTACAGGTCGTCCAGCACGCCGCAGGACGGCCAGTAGGAGCCGGCGGTGTAGTTGCCGGTGGGCCAGTTGGTCCAGAAGGTAGAGCTCTCGCAGGCCTGCACGGTCACGTCGAAGCCGAACGCGCGCCACTGATCGGCCACCGCGTAGGCCAGGCGCTCGGACTGCACTTCGTAGCCCGACGGGGCCAGGATTTCGAAGGACAGCTTCTTGCCGTCGTAGGTCCACATGTTGTCGGCGCCGCGGCTGAGGCCGGCGGCCGTCAGGAGTTCTTCGGCCTTGGCCGGATCGTTCTTCCACCAGCCGACGCCGAACAGCTCGACCAGCTGGTCTTCGGTCATGCCTTCGATGGCGGAGATGCCCTGGTCCTTCAGCGCGTCATACAGCTTGAGCGCGTAGTCCTTGTCAAAGGGCTGATAGCCGTCTTCCCAGGTGTAGGAGATCAGCCAGTCGCGCATGGGCTTGAAGTAGGCGTTCGAGAGGAAGGTCGTGGGCGGCATGCACAGCGGGGACACGCGCATCTGGCCGTTGAAGGTGTCCAGCGAGGCCTGCACCATGTCCAGGCTCAGCGCCATCGCCCAGCGGACCTTGGCGTTGTCGAACGGGGCGATCTTGTTGTTGAACACGATGCCGCGCTCGCAGGGATCGTCAAAGCAGCCGTAGGGGTAGTCGGGCAGCCAGCACTTGACGTCCGGGTTGGCGGCCTGCACCACTTCCCACGCCTCGGGGGTGATGTCGCACAGGATGTCCACCTCGTTGTTGTTGATGGCCATGACCTTCTTCTCTTCGGTGCCGAAGGAGGTAAACAGCACATACTTGGGTTCGGGCGCTTTGCCGGTTACGAGGTACACATCGCTCTTTTCGACGTCGGCGCGCTTCTCATACAGGAACCAGTAGCCGTTGGGGTCGCGATCCTTGAGGGTGTAGGGCCCCAGGGAGAGCGGGTTCGTGTACATGTCGCTAGCCAGATCGTGGCTCTCGAAGTAGTGCTTGGGCATGGGGTAGAAGAAGTTGCCCCACACCAGCGCGGAGAACTGCTGCTCGATCTTCGGATCGGGCGCGACCAGGTCGATCTGCAGTTCGTAATCGCCAAGCAGCGTCGCCTTGGTCACCAGCGTGGCCATGCGGGCGCCGGCGGAGATGGCGTCCTTCTTCTCGATCAGCGTGTTGATGGTGAAGACCACGTCGTCCGCGGTGAAGGGCACGCCGTCGCTCCAGGCGATGCCTTGGCGGATCTTGATCTTGTAGCTGGTGAAGTCGGCGTTCAGCGCCTCCGGCATGCCGTCGGCCAGGTCGCCGAACACTTCGCCGGTGATGGTGTTGACTTCCCACAGGTGGGCGTACACCAGCTGGTGCAGGCCCTGGTTGACGTTGGTGCCAGTCAGGTAGACGTTGTTCTGCGTCGCGTTGGGCACCTGTCCGTCGAGGTTCTCGACGACCAGCGTCTCGCTCCGCTTCGTTCCAGCGACCGTCATCACGTCGTCGGCCATTGCGGGTACCGCCAGGGCGAGCAGCATCGTCAGGGCGAGGAGTAGCGCGAGTCCCTTTCTCATGAAAAGACCTCCTTTTATTGTGCGGCGCCATTGCCACACGTCGCTACATACATTATAGACACACCCATTGGCGCCCAACAATATCGTTTTTTGTGGTTTGACACCTACATTTTGCGCTCTTAAACAACCAGAAACCGATCGGAACTACAATCCCAGACAATCCGATTTAGGTGATTTGCATAAAAGTCAATCGTCGTCGCATAACGGGGCGTCAACATCGTCCGGCGGCTCGCCCTGCGCGGCATCAGGCTTCGCCTCGTCCAGGAAGCGCATCTCCTCTTCCTCCGGCACGGCCTGGAACTCCTTCCGGAACTGCATCGGCGACATGTTCTTGAACTTTCTGAACTGCGCGAAGAAGCGCGACTGGTTGGTGTACCCCACCATGTTGGCGATGTCGCAGATGGGGTACTGGGTGTTGATCAGCAGGCGCGTGGCCTCGCTGATGCGCAGGTCGATCATGTAATTGTGGGGCGATACGCCCATCTTTTCCTTGAAGATGTGGGACAGGTGATAGTAGCTGATGTGCAGTTGGTTGGCAACGTCGGTCATGGAGATGTCGCGCATGTAGTTTTCGGCGATGTAGCGCTGCACCTGCTGCACGGTGGAGGAGGGGTCGTTTTTCTGGATCTCGCCGTGCTCCGCGTCGATGATGCGCAGCACCAGCAGAATCACGCTCTGCAAAAGGTTTTGGCAGATTTGCTCGTAGCCCACGTTCTTGCGCACGCACTCGTCCATCATCATGCCCAGGCAATTCTGGAAAAACCTTGCGTACGCGCCGGTTGCGAACACCGGGGAAATCTCCTCCGGCAGGATCGAACCCTCCGCCAGGCCGCAGACCTCCATATCGCTGAAGCGGATCGAGTAATAGCAGGTGCCCGTGGGTGCGCGGACGGCGCGCTCCCTGTGGAATACGCCAGGGTTGTAGATCACCATATCCTGCGCGCCCGCCTGGTAGCGCGCGCCCTCGATGTCGAGCTCGTACTCGCCCTCGAGGAAGTAGATCATCTCGACGCTGTCGTTGTGCGCGTGGGGAATTACGGGCAGCTCGCGGGTATCCGAACACATCCCGACGCATCGAAGGATCGGGTTGTGCAGGATTCTCAGCACCTGTCCGGAAAAGTCCACCACGTGCAGATTGGCCATACCTCGCGTTCGTCCCTCCCGCCCCAGTCGATCATCCTACAGGCGTTCGCGTCGAGTCGTGTTATGCCACCCAGACGTAGAAGAGCGCCGCCACGAAGAACAACGCCGTGATCAGCTTGATCAGCGGCATGCGCCGCCGGACAAATTCAGAAACCAGGAACAGCGCCTGACCCCTCGCGACGGCAAAGCTGAGCGCCGCCGACGGCAGGAGGAACATCAGGCAATACCCGATCAGCATCGGGAACAGCGCGGCGAGGTCTTTTCCGGTCTGGATCGCCGCCAGCAGCGCCGCCAGGTACACCTGACCGGCGCACAAAAATTCGCCCGCCGCCACCAGAACGCCCAGCGCGGCCACCACCAGCGTGAGCGGGCCGAAGGGCTTTTCCAGGGCCTTATGGATGCGCGCCTGCAATCCCCTTCGAAGCGGCGCGGGCAGCTGATTCTTGATCTCGCCGTAGCGCTCCCGCCGGGCCATCCACGCGTCGCGCAGGTTGAGCGCGATCAAAGCCACGGACATCGCGGTCAGCGCGATCTTCGCGGTCATCTGGAGCCAGCTTGGGTTCCACGCCTGGAACGCGCCCAAGAGAAGCGTGCCGATCAAAAGATAGGTGACGAACTTCGCGCCCAGGAACACCGCCGCGCACCGAAACGCGTTGGCCTTGAGTTGAAACAGCACCGTCAGAAGGAGCAGCAGCATCGAGAGCGCGCAGGGGTTCAGCCCGCCCACGAAACCCGCGGCCAGCATCGGCCCCCAGGCCAGCTCGGGCACCGCGCCCTCGCCCAGCACCTCCGGCGTCGTAAGCGCCGCCCCGGCAGGCAAATCCTGCGTGACAAAGCGCCGGATTGCGTCCACACCCGCGTAGTAGGCATCCCCGGCCAGCACCATCGGCGCGGTCCGGTCCTCCTCCGGCACGCGGAAGGCCTCGAACAGCTTCATCGCGCGGCCGGAATCCGCCGTCAGGTTGACCCGGACGACCTGAAGGGGCGAGGAAAACGCCTCGCCGTCCGATGTCACCTGGATCGCTTCCGGCAGCGCGTCGATCAGACCGGACGCCTCGTGGCAGCTTTCGCAGGCGGTGATGTACAAATAGTACAGCCTGCCGGGGCGCGCCTGGGCCGACGCGCCCAGCGCCAGAAGAATCAGCGCCAGAAGCATCACAAGTCCAATGCCCTTCAAACGACCGTGATGAACGCGCAAGCGCCGCATCTCCCCCCGGCATCGCCCTAAAATGCAATGGAAAACAACGCGCCGCCACCAGCGTACTAGAGCGCGCCCGGCCTCGGCGCCGCTGTGTACCCGGATTATAGCATAATTTGCCGGGTGAAACAATCGGACCGACGGCCATCGCCAGTCCCCTTGTCCCCCGCCCCGGATTGTACAATAATGAGGGAGGGGCTTTTCAAAAAGTTTTTCATTGGTCCGGCGTATTGCCCCGCGCCTGGGATTGTATTATAATTAGAGGCAGGTATCGCCCTATCGTTAATCCATCATTCATCCAAAATCCAACTTTTCGAATCACGTCTTTTACATCCGGCTTGCCGTGAAAGAAATGTGCCGCCCTCGCGGTATAACGACTGCGCATCCTTCAACGGCAAAGCGGTCACCGGTGAAGCGTGTCATAACCCCCCTGGGCGGGCGACCCCGCCGCATCAAGATGAGGAGGTTCTCCATGAAAAAGCTTGCGGTCCTGATTGCGCTGCTCCTGTCACTCTCGCCTGTCGCGTCCGCGCTCACGCTTTCAGCCTCGGACCTCGGAAATCCCACCTTTTCGTGGGGATCGTACACGCTGATGCTCAGCCTGTACACCGACGACCCCAGCCAGCTGAGCGCCACCTCCGCGCCCGCGGAGGGCACGATGGCGCTGGTGCGGCTGGCCCCCGCGAGCGGGCAGATCGCGCTGTACGACATCGTGGCGGGCGCGAAGCGGTTCGAGCTCAAGGACGCTTCGAACGCCGTCTACCAGATCGCGGAGTGGCACGTGCCCGGGGCCACGGTCAAAGATGGGGCGCAGGCGCTGAACGACCAGCAGGACGCGTTCGATCTGATCTACCGCCTGCCTGAAGGCGTGTCGCCCGATGGCATGCGCCTGATTTTGCGCGGCGAGGACGGAAGCGAACACCTTCTGGCGCAGCTTTCGGCCTCCGGCGGCGAAAGCGCCGGTACCACGCAGCCCTCGCCCGAGCAGCGGGCGGCGGATTTTGTGGGCGCTCTATTGTCCTCCGAGGCGGAGAAGGCGAAGGATCCTTGGGTACAGGCGATCCTGAAGGCTGGCGCAAAAGACGCGCTTCTTCAGGACGGCACGCTTGTCTTCAGCCTCCGGTCCTTCAATCCGGGCCTCAAGACCGTTACGGAGGCCGATGCGGGCGATTCCATGCGCCATCTGTACCGGAATGCCTCCGCCTACGACCTCCAGTGTACTCTGGCTGTGACGGACGAAGGCGGCCTCGCCGCCACCGATAAGGCGGTCAAGGCGCTGCTCAAGGCGATCCAGAAGGCCGCGGGCCAGTCCAAAAAGGCGTTCAACGACAAGAAGGTCCGCATCGCACTGGCGGGCTACCTGCTCTCCAATCAGGCGTCCGAGGACCTCCGGCCCGGCGCATCGAAGGAAGAACTGGAGCCGCTGTTCGCCGCGCAGCAAAAACAGGCGCTGAACGTGAACGACGGGCCCCACGCGCTCAAATTGAGCATCACCGGTGTAAAGGGCGATGACCTGCTGCTCGCGGGGTACGAATCGGCGTACCAGCGCCTGGCCAGGCAGGAGGGCGCAAACGCCTTGTCCCAGGACGAGATCAAGCGCGTATACCTGGAGGAACTGGCCGCCAGGGCGTCCGCGCTCAAAAAGAAGGGCGCCGAAAAGATCGACTTCGTGCTGGACATCGACCAGCTCTTTGCTTTGGAAAGCCCGTACGCGGGCGACGCGTACAATTCCTTCATCTTCCGCTACGACGGCGCGTACAACCTGCGGCTCTTGGCGCTCTACGCGGACGCCGCCGCCCTGCCCGATTACCCGGCGCTGGACTTCCCCAAGAGCGGGCGCATCAGCGGCTCGACGCGCGGCACCAAGGTGATCTTCAAGGTCCCGAAGGACGGGTTCGCCAGCCTGATCCAGATGCGCGAGGTGGATACGGACAATCTGGTGGCCACCGCGTTCGCGCGCCCCGGACAATCCGCAACGGTGCGCGTGCCCAAGGGGAAGTACTACGTGTTGGTGGCCTCCGGCATGGTCTGGTACGGCGAGGAATACATGTTCGGCGACGGCGGCTTTTACATGCGCACCGAAGACATCCAGATCAAGGGCGGCAACTACTACCATGTGCTCACGCTGGGCGGCGTCAAGGATGGCAACATGTCCGCCTACGACGCGGAACCCTACGAATTCCTGCAGCCCGGCGGAAACCGCCCTGTCGTAACGATGTAAACGATCCCATAAGGGAACAAAGAGGCTCCGGGGCCGCGGCCCCGGAGCTTCCTGCCGTTGACAAACCCGGCGTTCCATCCACTTGTTCCCGGCGACCCGTGCGCCGCCGCTTTGCGGATTTTCAACGCCCTTCGCGGCGGATCAGATTGCCCCGCAACAGCCGTTCATTCAGTTCCCAGAGGGCAACCTTCTGATCGTGAAAATAGACCAGCTTTTCGGCCTCGCCATAGGCGCACCACTTAAAACCGGTATGCTCTTCCGACAGCGTCACTTCGCCCTCAAAGGGCATGGCAAAGAAGATCATGGGGATGGCGACGACATCCCGCCCCCAGACAGCCTGCGTTTCGGGAGAGAACAGGTTCGACGGCAGGCTGCTGACCGAGTCCAGGCGATACAGCGGGAAGGGTTCACGAATCCCCGCTTCCTCGCGGATCTCCCTGCGCGCGCCCTCCAGGACCGTTTCGCCCTCCTCCACGCCGCCGCAGATCCCCTGCCACCACAGGGGATTTTCCGATCGCTGAAAAACGGCGAACTCGTAGCCACCCGCCGCGCTCCGGTAGAGATAGACGTGAATCTGTTGAGGCTGCCGCGCCATAAACCCCATCCCCTTCCGCTTTGGCCTCCATCCCATCATACCGCTCGCCGGCCCGCCGGTCAAGGACGCGATATTCCAACCGCTTCAGGAAACGGGCAAGGGGCTGCGTGCTGCCGGAGGCGTCGTCATCGCGTAGGGGTCGAGAATCTCCCTCAGTTTTTCGCCGGGCAAAAGGGCGTCGCGCCTTGCCAGCGCCTCTACGCTCATCCCGCTGTTCAGCGCCTCCTTCGCAAGGCGGGAGGCGCGCGCGTAGCCGATGTGGGGGCACAGCGCCGCGGCGACGCCCGCGCTTTCTTCCACGTACCGGCGGCAGCGCGCTTCATTTGCGGCAATGCCCTTGACGCAGTGCTCCGTCAGCGTGCGG
>JAEVZE010000440.1 GCA_023392395.1 Bacillota bacterium | reverse complement strand
GCCCAAGGCTGCTCAGGATTACGTGTTGTTCCTGGAAAAGAAGCTTGGCTGCCCGATTGAGTACGTCTCTGTGGGCGCCGAGCGCGAACAGATCATCCTGCGCTAGCCGTGCGCTGAAAAACCACCGTGGTTTTTCAACGTGAAGGAAGAAACTCTGCGCACGCCTGAAATTCTCTGGAATTTCCGGGCGGCGCACTGACTTAAGGAAATGTTTCATCAATCAGTCTGCGAACTGATTGATGAAACGCGTTCCCGGCGTGCATGCCGCCGGGAACGATTGGGAGGTACGGCGAAGGTTGTCATGCCGGTTTTTTTGCTCCCCCATCCGAGAAGCCGCGCCGTTTCAGGAATCCGCATCCCGCGCCAAACACATACCCGGGAGGAATCTTCATGGAACGCAAACCCGCCTACGAATCCCCGCTGGGCAGCCGCTACGCCAGCCGCGAGATGCTGTACCTGTTCTCGCCGGACAACAAGTTCATCACCTGGCGGAAGCTCTGGGTAGCGCTGGCCGAAGCCGAACAGGAGCTGGGGCTTCCAATCACCGACGCGCAGATCGAGTCCCTGAAAGAACACGTGGAGGACATCGACTACACCGCCGCCCGCGCCTATGAGGAGCGGGTGCGCCACGACGTGATGGCCCACGTGCGCGCCTATGCCGACCAGTGCGACTGCAACGCGGGCGCGATCCTGCATCTGGGCGCCACCTCCTGCTACGTGACCGACAACACCGACGCGCTGATCCTCCGGGACGCGCTCAAGCTGATCCGGGGGAAGCTCCTGGAGGCGCTGCGCCGTTTACGCGCTTTCGCGCTCCAGTACAAAGATCTGCCCACGCTGGGCCTCACCCACCTGCAGCCGGCGCAGCCGGTGACGGTGGGCAAGCGCGCGTGCCTGTGGATGCAGGACTTCCTCATGGATCTGGAAGACCTCGATCACGCGCTGTCCACGGTGAAGCTGCTCGGCTCCAAGGGCACCACCGGCACGCAGGCCAGCTTCATGGCGCTGTTTGAGGACGACGGCGCGAAGGTGATGGACCTGGAAAAGCGCATCGCCAGGAAGATGGGGCTGGAGGCGATCTACCCGGTCAGCGGCCAGACCTACCCACGCAAGCTGGACAGCAGGGTTGTAAGCGTACTCAGCGGCATCGCCCAAAGCGCCTACAAATTCGCGCAAGACATCCGGCTACTGCAGGCGTTCCACGAGTGCGAAGAGCCCTTCGGCTCGGAGCAGATCGGCTCCAGCGCGATGGCCTACAAGCGCAACCCCATGCGCTCCGAGCGCATCTGCTCCCTGAGCCGCCATGTGATGGCGCTGGAGCAGGACACCGCCATGACCGCTGCCACTCAGTGGTTCGAGCGCACGCTGGACGATTCCGCCAACCGCCGCTTGAGCCTGCCGGAGGCATTCCTCGCCACCGACGCGGTGCTGGAGCTTACGTGCAACGTGGCCTCCGGCATCGTGGTCTACCCCAAGATCATCGAAAAGAACCTCCGCGAGAACATGCCCTTCATGGCCACCGAAAACATCCTGATGGAGGCGGTCAAGGCGGGCGGAGACCGGCAGGCGCTGCACGAGCGCATTCGCGTACACTCGCAGGAGGCCACCAAGCGCGTGCGCGTGGAGGGGCTTAACAACGACCTTCTGGAGCGTATCGCTCTCGACCCCGCCTTCCCTCTCGAGAGAGCTCGCCTGGAAGCGCTGATGGATCCGAAAATGTACACCGGCCGCTCCTCGCAGCAGGTGGAGGAGTTTATCCAAGAGGCGATCGACCCGCTGCTTCAGGGCGCGCCCGAGATCAACGCGGGCGACGTAAGGGTGTAAGGCTACGCGCTTCATGCTGAAATGCGTCGCCGGGAACGATTGGAAGGAACGACGGGGGTATCTGCAATCTGCGGGGCGGCCGGATGCCGCCCCATTTTGTTTGTTTTGTACGATACGCTGGTATGGCTTGACCGGGCTGGCGTATCATGATAAAATGAAAAGAATCTTTTGACAAAGGACTGATGCGGTTGGGAACGGCTGATATCCTGCTGATCGGCGTGGGGCTGTCGATGGACGCCTTCGCGGTGGCCGTCTGTAAGGGCCTGGCAATGCGCAAGATCAACTGGGGGCACGCTGGCGTGATCGCGCTGTTCTTCGGCGGATTCCAGGCGCTGATGCCCTTTCTGGGCTGGCTTCTGGGATTGGGTCTTGAGGGGCTGATCTCCGCCTACGACCACTGGATCGCCTTTGGCCTGCTCCTGTTCATCGGCGGAAAATTCCTGTACGACGCGATCAAGGAGGACTGCGACGAAGGCGAGTCTTGTGACATTTCGCTGGACATCAAGGGTCTCACCATGCTGGCCATCGCAACCTCCATCGACGCGCTGGCCGTGGGCGTCACGCTGGCGTTTTTGAAGGTCAATGTGGCCGCTGCCTGCGGGATGATCGGCGTGACCACCTTTTTGATCTCCTTTGCCGGCGTGGCGGTGGGCAACTTCTTCGGCGCGCGCTTTCAGAAGAAGGCGGAGATCGCGGGCGGCGTGATCCTGATCCTGATCGGCCTCAAAATCCTGCTGGAGCATTTGGGGATCCTGTAGGCTTCCGCCAGAGGCGTAAGTGTTTGCATGGAAACGGGGCACGTTTCAACAAGTGATTACTCTGGTTCTCCAGGCGAGCGGCTTGACGCAAGCCGTCCGCCGTGTTAGGATGGTTCCAGAATTTGATACGGAGGCGCTCAGCGATGCTCAAGATTCAACCAGTGACTGGCAATTCCTTCAAAAAGTATGGCGCGGTCCTCACGGGCGTGCCGTCCGACGCCATCCGCACGGCGGCGGCCTTGATCCCGATGCCCGAAAAGGGCGTCGCTTACCGCCGCTCGATCCCTGAATTGGAAGCGTCGGCGGACTTTCAGGGCTTCCTGGCCTACTACGGCGGCTACAAACCCGTCCAGGCAGGCCTGTGCTGGGGCTACAACACCCGGATGGACTGCATGGAATACCACCGCGCCAGCGAGGTCAACGTGGCGGTGACCGACTGCGTCGTCATGCTGGGCGACCGGCGCGACATCGCGGACGGCGCGTATGATTCCAGCCTAGTGGAGCTTTTCCTCGTACCCGCGGGCACGGCGGTGGAACTCTACGCCACCACGCTGCACTATGCCCCCTGCCAGACGGCCGATTCCGGCTTCCGCATGATCATCTTGCTGCCCGATGGCACCAACGAAGACCTGACGCCCGAGGCGCTGGCCGAAGCCAAGGCAGCCAGCAGTGAACACCGCATGCTGTGGGCGGTGGACAAGTGGCTGATCGCCCACCCCGAGACCGGCGAAGCCAAGTCGGGCGCGCTGGCCGGCATCCGCGGCGAGAACATCGATCTGGCGAAGATCTGACAACCATAACATAGGGCGGGGCCTTCCGGCTCCGCCCTCTGAGCATCGAAAAACCTTCGGTTTTTTCGATGCGTAAGGGAAAAACTGCGTGTGCCTGAAATCCTGCGAGATTTCCGGGCGGCGCACTGACTGATGGTACTGTTTGTTCTCCCAATGTGCGCACTGGGAGAACAAACCCATTTCCGGCGCGCAGGTCGCCGGAAATGATTGAATCTCTTCGGGACTTTGTTGATGCTCTGAGGGCGGGACCTTCCGGCTCCGCCCTTTTTCTATGTTCATTGATTACCCGACCTTGATGATCAGCTTTCCGATCTTTTTCGTGCCGTCCTTAGTCATGCAGTAGATGGTGGTCTTGCCCTTCTTCCGGGCCAGCACGACGCCCTTGGAATTGACCGCCACGATCCTGGAGTTGGCGCTGCGCCAGCGCACGTCCTGGACCGTTGCGTTGTCCGGCGTGCAGACCGCCTTCAACGTTTGCTTCTGGCTGCGCTTCATCATCCCGTCCCCGGTGATGGCGACGCTCTTCACAAGCACGGGCTTCACGGTTACCTTGACCGTGTCCGCCTTGCCGTTCTGTGTCTTGACGGTGATGGTGGCTGTCCCGGCGCGCTTGGGGGCCACCACGCCGTCCGAGACCTCCGCGATGCCTTCACTGCTGCTGGACCAGGCGTACGTGACCTTCGCACCCGACGGCGAGACATCTGCGGCCAGTTTCAGCGTGTCGCCCAGGTACAGAACCTGTGCATCCGACGGGCTGATGGCGACCTTATCCGGCAGCGCAGGGGCTTCGTCGCCGGAGCCCTCCACGGGATTGGCCACCAGCATGTTGTAGACCTTCGTCCGCCGCGACTTGGTATGGGTGGCGTAGACCAGCGCGGCCTGGTACATGTTCTTGAGCGTAATCTTGCCGTACCCGCCCGCCAGCTCCGCCGCCTTGACGGCGTATTTTTTGACCGCGCCGCTGCCCGCCTGGTGGGCGATGTCGGCGTAGTAGACTTGCGCGTTCAGATCCACGATGCCCAGGCCCTTGGCCTTATTGATATAGGAAGAGACGTCCGTTTCGGCTTGCTCGTTTTGGCGCTTGACGCCCGCGTCGCTCTTGAGCAGCGCGCCGACCGCCTTTTTTTCCGCTGCGCTCAGCGTCTTGCTGCTCCAAACGGTCGTTTTGCCCTGTGAGAGCTGCGTGTACATCGCGTCGCCCAGCAGCGTTTGCGCTCCCTCCGCGTCGTCCGAAATGATCTTCTTCAAAAGGCTGACTGCGCGGCCGTTGTTCCACTGGAGGATGCCGACGCTGGGGCTTCCGTTTGTGTCGTTGCCCACGCTGCCGTAGTTGCCGTTGGTCTCCATTTTGGAGATGATCTGAACCGCGCGATCGAGTACGGCCGATGCCGACGCGATCTGCGTCAGCGCCAGAATCAGCGCCAAACACAGGGCCGTCACGCGCACCGTCCGGTTCATGGTCATCGCTCCTCACTTATGTTATTTAATATTTGTCATTGTATCGTAATATTTGACGTTTGTCAAGCCCTCCCTCTGAATCCATTTTTCGGCGCTCTGTACGGCCTGGTGGAAGCGGCCGTTTGCCCTTCGTCCGTCAGCCACACCCCGGACGGCTGACCACGCCCTCCTGATAGGGGATCAGGAATTCCACAATGCCGCTGGAATAGGGCGCGATGTCGTACTGCTGAAAATAGATCACAATCCCCTCGTCCGTCAGGTAGAAGCTATC
Organism: Bacillota bacterium; assembly: GCA_023392395.1. Lineage (GTDB taxonomy): Bacteria > Bacillota > Clostridia > Christensenellales > Aristaeellaceae > JAEZHK01. The sequence goes on along the minus strand of JAEVZE010000440.1, from coordinate 757 downwards.
CTCATTGAACGTCTGCCGGACCAGCTGAGGTGCATCCTCAAAGAAGAAATTCTCCCCGCTTTCCGTCTCCGCGGCAATCTGGGCGTCGATCTGCTCAAATAGGTAAGCACGGTAGGGAAACCCCTCCGGGAAGAAATCGATCAGGTGCATCCGGTCGCCCTCCCGAAGGTTCCAGGTGTCGGAGGTACGGATGGTGCCGCCGTGCGCGCCGCCGGTGAACTGGTAGGCATCAAAGTACAGGCTGATCGTGCAAAAGCGGTTGTAGGTGATGGTGTAGACCATCAACGCCTCGTAGGGGGCGAACGGAAATCCGTTTTGCCGCGCAAATCGGTAGCCCTCCACCGCCTGCGCGTACAATTCCGTCGAGCAGCGCTGGCAGAACGCCTCCGCCTTCCGGCGGTAATGAAGGTTGATCCGGTTCAAAATCCAGGGAAATTCTTTTGAGACGAATTCCGGGTATTCCACGGTGCACGTCAGGACACGCGTACTGTCGTAGTAGCGGGTTCGCCTCTCGCCTTTGCGGATGACCGCGGCCGCCTGCTCCATGTCGCCACCTCCCTGGCCATTGTATGCGCACGGAATCCGGCAATCTCCGCCGCAGTGGACAGGGTTTGCGTAATACTCCGGTCTGTTTCTGTATGCAACTACAATACAGACCAAGGTATAACTGAAAAACGCCGCAAAATTGTTTGTTTTGGGGCCGTTTGGACCCATCGGGGACAGGTTGCGTTTTATTTTCACCGATGCTATAATGGGC
>JAEVZE010000394.1 GCA_023392395.1 Bacillota bacterium | reverse complement strand
GTCCCGCTCGCCGGGGACGAATTCCTCCACCCGGCCCATGATCTCCGGGATCACCTCGTTGGAGCGGCGGATCCACACCTTCGCGCCCAACTTCACGCGCTTTCTTTGGATGTCGCCAAAGTTGTTCAGCGTGGCGCGCTTAACCGTTGCGCCCGCCAGGTCCACCGGCGACACGTGGGCCAGCGGCGTCAGTTTCCCGGTGCGGCCCAGCTCCCACGTCACGTCCTCCAGGGTGGCCGTGACTTCCTCCGCCTCGAACTTGTAGGCCACCGCCCAGCGGGGGAACTTGTCGGTGAAGCCCAGCGCCTCTCGGGTCTTGAAGTCGGTCACTTTGATGACCGCGCCATCAATCAGGTAGTCAAGCTCGCCACGGGAGGCCTCGATGCCCTCCACGGCCTGCACGGCCTCGTCGATGGAGGAAGCCATGATCTCGCAGTCCGAGACGGGGAAGCGGTTTTCCCGGAGGAAGTCCAGCATCTCCGCCTGATCCCGGAACGAGCGGCCCTCGATGGTGCCCACGTTGTAGAAGCGGGCGTCCAGCTTCCGGGAAGCGGTGACGGCGGGGTCGAGATTTCGGAGCGCTCCGGCTGCGGCGTTGCGCGGGCTCTTGAGCGGCTCGGAAGCGGTTTTATTGTAAGCGTCAAAGACGGAGAGGCGCATGAAGCCCTCGCCGTGCACTTCGATACGGTCCTGATAGGGGATGGACAGCGGCACCGCGCGGATGGTGCGCACTTGCGGCAGGATGCCCTCGCCCACCTCGCCGTTGCCGCGGGTGGCGGCCTGGACCAACTGGCCGTTCTCGTAGGTCAGATTGATGGTCAGGCCGTCGAACTTGTGCTCCACGACGAAGGACAGCGGCGGGAGTTCCTCGCCGTTTACGTTCGCCGCTTGGCGCAGTTTTTCGGCCCGAGCCGCCCAGTCCCGCACGGCGCCTACCGACTGGGCCTTATCCATGGACCAGAGCCGGGTCAGGTGCCGATGCTCGGCAAAACCGGCCAGCAGGGTGCTTCCCACCCGGCGTGTCGGGGAATCCGGAAGCGTAAAGCCGGTCTCCTTTTCCAGGACGGTCAACTCATCATACAGCGCGTCCCACTCCTTGTCGGAGATGGTCGGCTCGCCCAGCGTATAGTACTGGTAGCCCGTCTCGTTCAACCGGTCCACCAGGCGGCGCATTTCGTCCACGGAGACCCAACTCCTTGTCAGCGCGATTGCAGGTTGCGAATGCCCCGGGAGGCTTGGAGGGCCGCAGCCCTCCAAATTTCAATCATTGTCGGCGGCTTTGCCGGCGTCAATGGATTTCCCCAAAGGGCGCGCTTGCCCGCCCGACGGGAAATCAAAACCGACAGTCCGGATTTCGCCGAAATTTCCCGAAGGAAATTTAGAAATCCGGCCTCGCACCCATCGCAATCGCTTACGGCGCAGCCGGAAGTGATTGCTTATGGCTACGCCTTCACCACCGGCGCGGTGTCGGCGGGGAAGATCTTCTGGCCCCGTTCGTCAAAGGTGATGATCAGCTTGGCCTCGCGGCCTTGACCTCGGATCTCGTCCACGGTGCCGTGGCCGAACACGCGATGCAGCACCCGGTCGCCCGGCTGGAACAGCTGCACGGGCTCAAGAGAACGGGCCTGCGAGGGCACGAAGCCCTTGGAAAGCCCCGGAATGCCCAATGGTGGCTTTGCTAAGGCGGCGGGAGATTCCTGTCGCCAGGCCGGCTGGGGCCGGGGTTCGAAAGGGGGCCGCTCGGCGCGCCCCGTTGGCCTTGCAAGCCGTTCGGGGGCTTTTTGCGCCTGCCGGATGCCCCCGATGAGCCGGGGCGGGATCTCGTCCACGAAGCATGAGCGCTCAAACGCCTGACGGGAGCCGAACAGCATGCGCGTGCGGGCGTGGCTGATGAACAGCCGCTTCATCGCACGGGTGATGCCCACGTAGCAGAGCCTGCGCTCCTCCTCCAGCTTATCGTCGTCGAACATGGCGCGGGTGGTGGGGAAGAGCCCTTCCTCAAGGCCCACCAGGAACACCGCCGGGAACTCAAGGCCCTTGGCGGAGTGCAGCGTCATCAGGGTCAGCGGGCGCTGGGTCTCCGGCAGGTTGTCAAGGTCGGACACCAGGGCGACGTTTTCGAGGAAACCCTCCAGCCCGCCCTCGGGGTTCTGCTGCTGGTACTGCTGCACCGCGCCGACGAATTCTTCGATGTTCTCAAGGCGCGCGCGGCCCTCGTCGGTCTTGTCTGCCTCGTACTGCTTTTTGAAGCCGGTCTTTTCGATCAGCAAGCGCACGAAGGATTCCGGGTCCTGGTCGATACGGGCTTCCATCAATTCCATCATGAGCTGCGCAAAACCGGCCACCGCGGTCCTCGCGCGGGCGGGGAGGCCCAGCAGGTCCGCATCCATCACCGCCGCGAACAGCGGGAGGCCGTTGGCCGCCGCGTAGGACGCAATCTGATCCACCGTCGCGTCGCCGATGGCGCGCCGCGGTTCGTTGATGATGCGCCGAAGCGACACTTCGTCGTCCGGATTGACCAGGAGGCGCAGGTAGGCCACCAGGTCCTTGACTTCCTTGCGGTCGTAGAACCGAAGACCGCCATAGACGCGGTAGGGGACGCCGGAGCGCACCAGCGCCTCTTCAATCACGCGGGACATGGCGTTGACCCGGTACAGAACCGCCACGTCGCCCGCTTGGATGTGTTCGCGAGAAAGCTCCCGGAGCTTTGCGCATACCCAGGCGGCCTCGTCCCGCTCGTCCAGCGCTTCGTACAGCTCGATCGGCGCGCCCTCGCCCGCGTCGGTCCACAGCGCCTTTTCCTTGCGGCCCCGGTTGTGGGCCACCACCTGATTGGCGGCCTCCAGGATCGACGCGGTGGAACGGTAGTTCTGCTCGAGCTTGATGACCTTCGCGTCCGGGTAGTCCTTTTCAAAGTCCAGAATGTTGCGCAGGTCCGCGCCGCGCCAGCCGTAGATGGACTGGTCGTCGTCGCCCACCACGCACACGTTGCGCTTCTCGCCCGAAAGCAGCCGGATCAGCTCGTACTGCGCGCGGTTGGTGTCCTGGTACTCGTCCACCAGGATGTACTTGAACTTCTGTCGATAGTATTCCAGGACCGGCGGGTGTAGCGTCAGTAGCTCCAGCGTCTTGACCAAAAGGTCGTCGAAGTCCAGCGCGCTGTTCTCCTTGAGCTTCTTTTCGTATTGTTTGTAGACTTCTGCGATTTTTTGCGCCTTGAAGTCGTTTCCTGCGGATTCCAGCCATTCGGCGGGGGTTTGCAGCTTATTCTTTGCGTCGGAGATGGCGGCGCGCACCGCCTGCACCGGATAGAGCTTCTCGTCCAGTTTCAGCGCGGCCAGGAGGGACTTGATCAGCGATCGCTGGTCGTCGTCGTCGTAGATCGAAAACGAGCGCTTGTAGCCCAGCTTTTCAATGTCGCGCCGGAGGATGCGGGCGCAGCAGGCATGGAAGGTCATCACCCACGCGTCCGTTGCGGATGGCCCGGAGAGCGAAAGCGCCCGCTCGCGCATCTCGCGGGCGGCCTTGTTGGTGAAGGTGATCGCCAGGATCGACCAAGCGGGGACGCCCGTTTCGATCAGGCGGGCGATGCGGTGGGTGAGCACGCGGGTCTTGCCAGAGCCCGCGCCTGCGAGCACGAGCAGCGGCCCCTCCGTGCAAAGCACCGCTTCCCGCTGGGGCGGGTTGAGGCGGGTCAGGTCAAGCATGGGGTGCGGTTTCCTCCAGTTTCTCCAATATGCGCTGATAGCCGCCCGCGCCGTAGCTCAGCGAGCGGTTGACACGGCTGATCGTCGCGGTGGACACGCCGGTCTTGTGCGCGATCTCGTTGTAGGTGACCTTGGCGGTCAGGAGCTTGGCAACCTCGAGCCGCTGCGCCAGATCCTGAATCTCGCGGATGGTCAGAAGGTCTTCCAGCAGCTGATAGCACTCCTCCCGGTTTTCCAGCAGGAGCAGTGCGTCGACCAGCCGGTCGGTCTGCGGGGAGTGAAGCTTTTCGTTGGACATGGGCATGTCCTCCCGGCCCCAAAGGGCACTATTTTCCTTTTACACTTTAGCACATGGATGCATGGTTTGCAAGCGCAACGCACCCCGAAAATACGCCGGCAGGGTTCCGGCGCGGGTGCCACAGGCCCTTGCCAAGCGGCATCTCTACAATGGTTTTTTCTCCGGTTCTCCGGCCTTTCTTGGGTAGGCGACAGGGGTGTGGCGCAGCTTGTCCACGATCAGCAGGCGGTGGTCCCAGTCCCGCCCGGGGATGGTGAGCAAAACAGGGGGACGCGCGCGCCCGCCCAGAAGCGACAGCGCGTTTCGGGCGGCGGGCAGCTCGTCCTCGAGCGCCGGTCCCTTGTAGGCGAGGAAGAACCCGCCGGGCTTGACGAAGGGCAGCGATAGCTCCACAAGCACGGGGAGGCTCGCCACCGCCCGGGCGGTGGCGCAGTCGAAGGCGTCCCGAAGGGACTTGTCTCGGGCGGCGTCTTCGCTTCTCGCGTGTACAGCGCGGGCGTTCAGCTGAAGCGCTTCGCAGGCGCGGTTCAGAAAATCCACCCGCTTTTTGAGCGCGTCGAGCAGCGTCACCTTGACCCCCGGCAGCGCGATGGCCAGTACGATGCCCGGCACGCCCGCGCCGCTGCCCACGTCCAGAAGCGTTCGGACGGGGTCCATGAGGCCCTTCACGCGCAGCGGCGCCAGCGCGTCCAGCGCGTCCCGGTCCACCGCTTCCTCCGGGTCCTCGGAGATGCGCGTCAGGTTCATGGTGCGGTTGGCCTCGATCACCATGGCACGGTAGCGCGCGAATTTATCCGCCATTTCGGCGGAAAGCGGAACGCCCGCCTTTTCCGCGCGCTCTAACAAAATCTTCTCGATCATTCGGCTGTGCTCCTCGCGCTGTTTTGGTTATTATAGCATGGGAACGCTTTTTTCGCTGCCCGCGCCAGGTAAATTCCTGAAACGGTTCAAAAATGGGCGAGAAGATGGAACATAATGCAAAAATTTTTGGGTCGCGGCAGGAAAAATGATACGTCCGTCGAACTATTGAATTTGTGGTAATTTGGACATTTCCTTATACATAGAGCGTTGGAGGGATCACAATGAGTGTGGAACGCAATCTACCCCTCATCCGCGAGCGCAAGCAGGCGATCTTGAAGGGGGAGGCCGACCGCGCGGCGGAGCAGAAGAAACTGCAAAAGCTCACCGCACGGGAGCGCATCGCGTTGCTGTTTGACGAAGCCAGCTTCGTCGAACTGGACGCGCTGTCCGGCCGGGGCGGCGAGTCCGGCGTGGTGACCGGCTATGGCTTGATCGATGGCCGTCCCGCCTACGTCTGGGCGCAGGATTATGTATCCAGCGGCGGCGCGGTGGGCAAGGAACACGCGCGGAAAATTGTCAAGGTGATGGAGCTGGCCCAAAAGACCGGCAGCCCCGTCATTTCGATGTACGACTCCATGGGCGCTCGCCTGATGGAGGGCGTGGACGCCGTAGACGCTTACGCGCAGATCGCCGCTGCGGCCGCGCAGCTATCCGGCGTGGTGCCGCAGATCGCGCTGGTCGTGGGCCAGTGCGCGGCTTCCGCCGCGCTGATCGCCGCGATGAGCGACATCGTGATCTGCTCGGACGCGGCGCGGTTGTACGTCAACGGCCCGCAGGTGGTCTCGGCCAGTACCGGCGAAAGCGTGGACGCGGAGAAGCTGGGCGGCTCTTCAGCCTGCCAGGCCTCCGGCATCGCGCACCTGGCCGGAAAGACCGATCAGGAAGCAATCCTGCTGGCGCGCCAGGTGGTCGAAATCCTGCCCGACAACAACCTGGAAGCCTCGCCGGTGGATCTGGCCGGTTCTGACGACTTCAACCGGCTCGCGCCGGAACTCAACGAGCTAACCGAATCGCCCGACGCGCACAAAGTCATTGAGGCGATCGCAGACCTTGATTCCGTAGTCGAGCTGAGCGCCGCCCACGCGCCGTCGATGATTACGTCGCTTGCCAAGCTGGGCGGCCGCACGGTGGGCATCCTGGCCACGCAGCCCACCAAGGACGGCGGCGCGCTGACCGCCTGCGGCATGAAGAAGGCCGCCAGGTTCGCCCGCTTCTGCGACAGCTTCAACCTGCCGGTTGTGACGCTGGTGGACTCCACCGGCTTCTCCGTGGCCGCGTCTTCCGGGCAGGCGGGGCTTGCCACCGCGGGTGCGGCGCTCTTGGGCGCGCTGAGCGAAGCCTCGGGCGCGCGCATCGCGCTGGTCACCGGCAAGGCCATCGCCGCCGCCTACATGGCGCTGGCGGCCCGCACGCAGGCCGACGTGGTCTACGCATGGCCGGGCAGCGTTATCGCCCCGCTGGATGTGCCCGCCGCTGTGCAGGTGCTGATGAACGGCAAGCTCAAGGGCCAGCCGGACGCCCAGGCAAAGCGCGCCGAACTCGAACAGGAGTACGCCGACAACATCGCCGACGGCCTCAACGCCGCACGCAAAGGCTATGTGGACGACGTGATCGAGCCCGCCGAGAGCCGCCTGATGTTGGTGGCCGCGCTGGAGGTTCTGTCCGCTAAGCGGGAT
>JAEVZE010000248.1 GCA_023392395.1 Bacillota bacterium | reverse complement strand
GGGGCGACCCCGGCCGCGCGCCGCAGTATTCGGCCTGCGGCAAACTGTTCTCGCCGGTACCCCGAATGCTGCCCAGCGGGCGCAGGTCCACCCTGTTTGACGAATTCATCATCGGCATGAGCGCAGTACCCGGCCGCATGAAGGACGGCATCCTGGTGGCCTCGGGCGATGTGCTGCTGCTGTTCAATCCGCTGCAGATCGACTTTCACTTCGCGGGCGCAGCGGCGCTCTCGACCCGGGAGGGCCTGGAGCACGGCATACAGCACGGCGTGTTCCTGCCGGACGGACAGGGCGATGTGGCCCGCTTCCTGCACAAGCTGCCGGAGGCGCAGCTGCGCGCCGCCGGTGCGGTGGACAACCGGGACCGCGTGGCGCTGGATACCGGCGCGGTCTTGATGGACGGCGAGCTATGCCAAAGCCTTCTGACGCTGATTGAGACGGACGGCGAGGTCGATCCTCAAAAGCTGGCCGCCTGCCTGTCGCCCAAGGCGCGGCTCAGCTTCTACGCGGACTTCCTCTACCCGCTGGCGGCGGACTCGACGCTCGAGCAATACCAGCTGGAAAAGCCGGAGGGGGACTTCACTCCGGAACTTCGGGCGCTCAGAGAGACGCTGTGGCCGCTCCTGCACCGCTATCGGCTGAAATTGATGAACCTCTCCCCCGCCTCGTTCATTCATTTTGGCACCACGCGGGAGCTTTTGCACTTCATGAGCGAAGAAGTGGAGGGATACCGGGCGCTGGGCTGGCGTCGGCAGGTGGGCGCGAGCCGGGAGAGCGGCGATTTTGCGGCTTCCGGCAGTTCGCTTCACCCCACTGCGCGGGTGGGCGCGGGCAGCTACATCGAAGACAGCCTGCTGGGCGCGGGCACGGTGGTGGGCCGCGGCTCCGTGGTGTCGTCAGCGACGCTCTCGGGCGAAATCGTGCCAGACTTCACCGCACTGCACGTGGTCAAGCTGACAAACGGCCGCTTCTCGGCAAGGCTCTACGGCGTCGCCGACAATCCCAAGGAAGCGGTGTTCCTGGGCCGCCCGATCGCGCGGCTGTTGGAAAAGGTGAACCTGCCGCCGGAGGCGATCTGGGACGGGCCGGAGCGCACGCTGTGGACGGCGAAGCTGTTTCCCGTCCGGGATACCGCGCTGGACGCGGCACGCGCCGCGCTGGAACTGGTGGCCGAACCCCATTTGACGGCGGAGCTGCGCCCCGCAGGCGACCTGAAGCTGCCTTTTCAGCTGCCGGAGGGCGAGCGGATCAGCCTCAAGGAGGGCTTCGAGCGGGCGGACGGTCAGGCGATTCTGGACTGGCAGGACGCGCTGGACGAGCGCATCCGGGTTGATAAACTGCTGACGCTGATCGAGGCGCGGCGGCCCGCCTCGGAAGCGGCGTTCGTCTTCGCCGGGCGCGAGCCGACGGCCAGGCAGATTGAGCGGCTGATCAAAAAGGCGGGCGCGCTGAAAGTCGCCGAGGGCGAACTCCCGTCCGGCGCAGTGCGCGTGTACTATTATCTGTCCAGGTTGTGCCCGTCCCGACGGGCGCACTTTGAGGGCGAGGCGTTTCGGCTGATCCGGGACGCGATCCACGAGGAAAGCGTCAAGCGCCTGAAGTTTGACGAGGCGCTTCGCATCCAGAAGGACAAGTCCATCGTGCACCTGCCGCTTCGGGTCAACTTCGGCGGCGGCTGGTCGGACACGCCGCCCTATTGCAACGAAAACGGCGGCACGGTGCTCAACGCGGCCATCCGCGTGGGCGGGCGGCTGCCGGTGGAGGCGAAGATCGAGCGCATCCCGGAGCAAAAGCTGGTGTTCGCCAGCGGCGACTCGGGCGCCTATGGCGAGTTTACCGACCTTCAGAAGGCGCTGGACTGCTCCAATCCCTTTGATCCCTTCGCGCTGCACAAGGCGACGCTGATGGCCTCGGGCATTCTGCCCGCGAGCGCCGATCAGCCGCTGCGAAGCCTCCTCGAACGCTTGGGCGGCGGGTTCAAGCTGTCCACCCAGGTGAAGGGTATCCCGCGGGGTTCGGGGCTGGGTACCTCGAGCATCCTGGCCGGCGCGTGCGTTTCGGCCATCTGCGACTTCTTCGGCATCGAAATGCCGCTCCTGGACAAAATCGGCCGCGTGCTGTGCGCGGAACAGCTGATGTCCACCGGCGGCGGCTGGCAGGACCAGGCGGGCGGCATGATTCCCGGCATAAAACTGTTGTCCAGCGAACCCGGCGCGTGGCAGGAAGTGTCCGTGCGGCAGCTGTCCATCCCCGCTGAAACCATGGCGGCGCTGGAAAACCGGTTCTGCCTGATCTACACAGGCCAGCGACGGCTGGCGCGGGGACTTCTGCGGGAGGTCATGGGTCGCTACATCGCGGGAGAGCCGGAGGCGGTTTCGATCCTCTCGGGCATTCAGGCGCTGGCAAACGACATGGCCCAGGCGCTGGAATCGGGCGATCTGGACGGTTTCTCCGCCATGCTCAGTCGGCACTGGGAGCTCTCGAAGCACCTGGACGCAGGCGGCACCAACACCTGCATCGACTGCATCTTCGTCGCCATCGAGGACCTGGTGGCCGGGAAGATGATCTGCGGCGCGGGCGGCGGCGGCTACCTGCAGGTGGTCATGAAGGAGGGCGTGACGCTGGATGCGCTCAACCGGCGGTTGTCCGACGCCTTCCCCGGCACCGGCGTAGCCGCGTGGAGTTGCGATTTTGGCGCATAAGCGCCTATGGCGCCCAAAATACGCAAAGCGGCTTTTGGGCGCGAAGAAAGAAAAGCTGCGTGAGCCTGAAATTCTCAGGAATTTCCGGGCAGCTCACTGACTTGTGGGATTGTTTCCTCCACCAGTGTACGCGCTGGTTATGGAAACACGTTTCCGGCGCACAGGTCGCCGGAAACGGTGAGAGCCATGACGGACTTGAGGATTATGAAAATCGGTCCGGGCGAATTCGCCCGGACCGTAAGTTTCTGATTGCGCCTATTTTTTCCGCCTGCTGCGGAACACAATGCGCCGCTGCAC